>CAYTLH010000105.1:0-3503 GCA_964438525.1 uncultured Demequinaceae bacterium
CATGAACTCGGTCGGGTAGTGGGCCTTGAGGTAGGCCGTCCAGAAACTCAGGACACCGTAGGCCGCCGGGTGGGCCTTGTTGAAGGCGGAATCCGCGAATGGGACCAAGACCTCCCAGAGGGCGGTGATCGCGCCCTCCGAGTATCCCCGCCCGCGCATCCCCTGGCTGAAGGGTTCGAACTCTCTGTCCAGCACCTCCTTGTCCTTTTTACCCATGGCCTTGCGGAGGAGGTCGGCTCGGCCGAGGGAGTATCCAGCGACGATCTGGGCGACCCGGAGGACCTGCTCCTGGTAGACGATGAGGCCGTAGGTGGGGCCGAGGACGTCGCGAAGGGGCTCTTCCAATTCGGGATGGATGGGGTTGATCTTCTGGAGCTTGTTCTTCCGGAGGGCGTAGTTGGTATGGGAGTTGACCCCCATGGGGCCGGGGCGGTACAGAGCGAGGACGGCGGAGATGTCCTCGAAGGAGTCGGGCTTCATCTGCCGGAGGAGGGCCCGCATGGCCACGCCATCCAACTGGAAGACCCCGAGCGTGTCCCCCTTGCCTAGCATCTGGAACGTGGCGTCGTCCTCGAGCGGGAGATCCTCGAGGACGACGGCGGGTTTGCCGTTCTGGACGATGTTCTCGAGGGCATCGTCGAGGAGGGTGAGGTTGCGGAGCCCCAGGAAGTCCATCTTGACGAGCCCGAGGGCCTCGCAGGTCGGATAGTCGAGTTGGGTGATGATCGCCCCGTCCTGCTCCCGCCGCATGATCGGAATGGTGTCCATGAGCGGTTCGCTCGACATGATGACCCCCGCGGCGTGCACCCCCCATTGCCGCTTGAGGTTCTCGAGGCCGACCGCGAGATCGAGGACCTCCTTGGCCTCCTGATCCACCTCCATGAGGGCGCGGAAATCCTGGCCCTCGCCGTAGCGCTCGTGCTCGGCGTCGTAGACGGCGCTTAAGGACATGTCCCGACCCTGGAGGGGCTCGGGGAAGGCTTTGGTCATCCGTTCCCCGAGGGAGAAGGGCTTGCCGAGGACGCGGGCGGCGTCTTTGAGGGCCTGCTTGGCCTTGATCGTGCCGAAGGTGACGATCTGGGCGACCTTGTCCTCGCCGTACTTCTCGGTGACGTACTTGATGACCTCGCCCCGGCGACGCTCGTCGAAGTCGATGTCGAAGTCCGGCTTGGTCTCACGCTCGGGGTTGAGGAAACGCTCGAAGAACAGGCCGTGGACGATGGGGTCGAGGTCGGTGATCTCCATGGCGTAGGCCGCCATCGATCCCGCTCCGGATCCCCGGCCGGGACCGACGCGGATGCCGTGATCCTTCGCCCACCTCACGAAGTCGGCCACGACCAGGTAGTACCCGGCGTACCCCTTCGACGTGATGACCTCGGTCTCGAAGTCCGCCCTCTCCTGGACGTGGGCCGGGACCCCTCCCGGATAGCGGCGACCGAGGCCCGCCTGGACCTCCTTGATGAACCAAGAATGCTCGTCCTCCCCCGGGGGACAGGCGAACCGGGGCATGAAATCCGCCGACGTGTCGAAGCTGACGTCGCACTGCTCGGCGATGACGAGGGTGTTGTCGGCGGCTCCCTCGAAGGCCTCGAACGTCGACCGCATGTCCTCCGTCGACCTCAGGTAATACTGGTTGCCCTCGAAGCGGAATCTGCCCGGGTCGTCGAGGGTCGAGCCCGACTGGATGCACAGGAGGGCGTCGTGGGCGGCCGCATCCTCCGCCTTCGTGTAGTGGGAGTCGTTCGTGGCCACAAACGGCGCGCCGATGTCGCGGGCGATGCGCCTCAGGTCGTCGGACACCCTCCGCTCGATCTCGAGCCCGTGGTCCATCATCTCGACATAGAAATGCTCCTTGCCGAAGATGTCCTGGAATTCCCGAGCCGCCGCGAGGGCTTCGTCGTATTGGCCGAGCCTCAGCCTCGTCTGGATCTCCCCGGAGGGGCACCCCGTCGTGCCGATGAGGCCCGCCGAATACCGGCCGAGCAGCTCCCGGTCCATGCGGGGTTTGTAGAAATGACCCTCGAGGGAGGCGATGGACGCCATCCGGAACAGGTTGTGAAGCCCCTCGTCGGTCCGCGCCCAGATGGTCGCGTGTGTGTAAGCCCCGCTGGCCGAGACGTCGTCCCCCACCTGCGCCCCGTCTCCCCACCGCACCCTCGTCCGATCCTGTCGAGCCGTCCCGGGCGTCAGGTAGGCCTCGATGCCGATGATGGGCTTGATCCCCGCCGCCCGGGCCTTGGACCAGAACTCGTAGGCCCCGAAGAGGAAGCCGTGATCCGTCATACCCAGGGCTGGTTGTCCGAGGCGTCCCGCCTCCTCGCACAGGTCCTCGACCCGGGCCGCCCCGTCGAGCATGGAGTACTCGGTGTGAACGTGGAGGTGGACGAAATCGCTCGGGGGCATGGAGGAGATTCTAGGCCGCCCTCCTCAGGCCACGGCCGGGCCTCTCCGCGAGTCGTCAATCCCAGCCATAATGTCCCGGAATACCTGGGTCGGGGCCCCCTGGTTCGCGGGATGGCCTTCCTTGACGGTGTATCCGACGGTCCCGGCTCCCCGGGCCATCCGGTCGGGGACCCACGCCTCCACCCGCACCGTCCCATTGCTTCCGTAGATCGCCAACGCCTCGTCCTCGAGGAAGGCGAGGATGGCGCGGCCTATTCCCTTCCCCCGTTCCGACTCGGCCACCACGATCGGTCCGATGATCGGGTTGCCCTCGACGCGTTCTCCGCCATCCTCCGTGTCAGTGGGGGCGACGAGCCGCCCGGCCCCGATACAGGTGCCTTCCCCGTCCCGAACCAGGCAGTGAACCGTGGTGGGGTCGCGATCGACGTCGGCCTCCGTCGCATCCCCGGGTCCAAAGGCGAGGAGGCCGCGCCGAAACGACGCGGCCTCCTCGACCTCTTCCGGCGACGTTGCCGGAACTACCTCAGTCATGGATCACGACTGCCGATCCAAGATCACTTCCGGGAACGGGTCGACGCGGCCTTCTTGGCCGGAGCCTTGGCCGTCGCCTTTCCCTTGGATGTGCCGGTCTTGGCCGGCTTGACGTCGAGCCCGCCGCTCATGTCGATCGGCTTGCGCGACTTCGAGTACCAGATCGCCCCGGCGACGATGACGAGCGCCGTGATGGCGACCGAGTACTTGGCCCAAGAGTTGTCGGTGAGGCTCACGATGACCGGCGCCGCCAAAAGGGCGACGAGGTTCATGACCTTGATAAGCGGGTTGAGGGCAGGGCCGGCGGTGTCCTTGAAAGGATCTCCGACGGTGTCCCCGATGACGGAGGCCTTGTGGCACTCCGAGCCCTTCCCTCCGAGGTTCCCGTCCTCGATGTACTTCTTGGCATTGTCCCAGGCCCCACCGGCATTCGAGAGCATGACGGCCAGCAACTGACCCGTGAGAATCGCCCCGGCGAGGAAGGCGCCGAGGGCCTCTGCCCCGAGGGCGAACCCGACCACGATGGGGCTCAGAACGGCCAGCAATCCCGGGGTCATCAACTCCCGAAG
>CAYTLH010000106.1:0-3779 GCA_964438525.1 uncultured Demequinaceae bacterium
TCCGTGGGTTCGAATCCCACACTCTCCGCTCGGCGGGTTCGTTAGTCCATGGGGCCAGTTGCCGTGCCGGATCCGCAGCACACGTCCAGCACGGAGGCGAGCGCCCGGACCGCGGCGATGTTGAGGCAATACAGCACCCGGGCCCCGTCACGGTGCTTGTCGACGATTCCCGCTTCGGTGAGCTGCTTGAGGTGATGGCTGACGGTCGCCTCGGTCAGGCCGATGAGGGGGGCGAGATCTCGGGTCGTCATGGCGTGGTCTTCTCGGTCGGCCAGGATCGAGACGATCGACACCCGCGCGGGTTCAGCGAGGGCGCGAAGGCGCCAGGCGAGTTCAATCGAATCCTCGGGGGTGAGGCGATGATGCTCTCCAAACGATGGCCCACGGAACTCGTGGGAAGAATCGGGAGGGGGTTCTTGCTGTCCCATAGAGGCATCGTCTCACGGGATTTGACAAGTGTCTAATCATTTGGCAGATTAAGGATTAGACGACAATCGAAAGGAGGTGAGATTCCATGGACCGGTGTTCCAGCCCAGGAGGTTGCTGCGGCGGAGGTTGCTGCGGCGGTTAGATCGATGTGGTAGTCAAGAGCACTCGATCGGCCGACGTCGGGCACCCGGGGTCCGGCGTTGGCACACGAGACGCGGCAGGGGTAGTCTGTGGGGGCGTTTTGGGAGACGTCGCATAGTCTGGCCTAGTGCGCGGTCCTGCTAAGACCGTGAGGGGTGTTGAGCCCCTCCGTGGGTTCAAATCCCACCGTCTCCGCCGGTTCGAGCGACTCGTCCTGACCGTGTGGCGGATATACTCGTGAGTCGGCCTTGGACTGTGACTTTGCGCCCGTAGCTCAACGGATAGAGCATCTGACTACGGATCAGAAGGTTGGGGGTTCGAATCCCTTCGGGCGCGCTCATCTACCAGGGGAAACGCTGCCCTAGCGGTCGTCGAGGCCCGCCACGTTAGCCGAAACGTTAGCCATTGGGATGCACCGGTTGCGTCTGATTGTCGAAAAATGGGCCAACTTGTTCACGATCCTGGGATTGTCGTTCCCTTGTTTTGACTGGTGTTGGGGCAACTTCGGAGGATGGCGGTCCTCGGTCGCGAGTCCCTTTATGGGCGCGTAGATCGTTTACAAGGTCTCGTAGACGATCATTCCCGAGGATCGAGCAATGACTCGTCGAACCATACGTCCTCATAGTCCGGGGCAATGAGGAAGCGCCATCCCGGTGGCAGAGCAAGATATGGCACCACCGCTGGCGCCCACTCTTCAAGATGGCTTACATGGAGCGGGACGAAGAAGTCAGGCGCGGAAGACAGTTCCTCACCGGACCAGATGTACCATCCGCACGTGTTGCTGGTCTTCGGGTGTCGTAGACCGTTTAGCGGCCATTGTTGACTTCTGACGATTTCCGCAATACCGAGCTTCTCGTCGGGATTCGGCAGCAGAGGTTTCACTCCGTAACGGGCTACTACCGCCATTTGCTCGCGCAACAACTCATCTGTCACGTGCACAATCCTCCCACTGTCTCCCAGACATCAACTGCGAACTCGCCTTTCACCTGCGCAGCTCGTTTTTTTTACGTTCGGAATCGTGGCAAGAGGGTTTCCAGAGAGCTCCAGTGGTGTCAGGTCAGGTTCCCCGAGTAGGTTGATGCCCATGGAGGGGTGGACTATCCCGGTATCGATCGCTGCGATCGGATGTTTAATCGGACTCTTGCAGTGGATTCGTCCTCTCGACGAAAAGGCACATAGACGAGTGGAGAAGCTCCACGTCTTCCTTGAATCTGCCAACCTCGAGTCGATAAGGCATGGTTGGGTGAGCTACATCGATTTTTCTGAGAAGGATCGGATGGGGGCCGAGGATCTACGCCATTCGGGTCTGGTACATGGCAGCCACATCAGGGCGATGGAGGAACAAACGAACAAACTGAAGGTTCTCGTGGCAGGTCAATCGAGGCGGAAGGGTATTCGGCGCAAGACTCAACGTTTTCTGGCGGACTGGCTGTGGTACGCGAAGCACCAACCGAAGTTCAACCACTGGTTGAGGGACCAACTCGAATCAGTCGATGGCACGGCTCCGCAAGATGAGTTCCTCAATCTCGCAAACGAATACCGCGATTCACTTGGCGAATTAGAACCGCACAAGAATCCATTTGAGACCGCGAAAGATCTCGTGAAGCAGTACGACACTCTGAAGAGGTCTTGCTTCAACTTCATCGACTAGGCGACGAGAAAGGTGGTTCGCGACGGCGCCGTCACGTTAGCCAATACGTTAGCCATAACCATCATCAGATAGCGGACGATATAGACAGATTCCTGCCTTCAAAATGGGACATTTTGCCCACCTAGCCTTCGCAGTGTTGGACTACGGATCAGAAGGTTGGGGGTTCGAATCCCTTCGGGCGCGCTCCTCCTGAGAGAGCCTTGCCTTCCTACTGGGATTGACGAGTTTCGACCGGCAATCCCATCTCATCGAGGTCAAGGCGATGCGACCGCCCCTGACTTTCCACCACGAGCGACGCCGCCACCTCACGGCCCGGGGGTGCCAGTCGGATCGTCAGACGGCCATCCGAGACGTTCCTGAGGCTCTCCGTGATCCGGGCGGTGAGCAACTGCATCGCCTTCTCCGTCGGGAGGCCGCCGCCCCTGTCATCGAGGAGCGTTACCTCGACGCCGCGTTTCCTGGCGGCGGTCGTGGCACCGATGATCTCGGGAAGGTGAAGTCCTCGGGCCCGAACGCCGTCGCGGAGGGTCGCCTCGGCGAGGATGTAGTCGAGACGGTCGTCGTCCGACACGACGAGCGAGCGTGAGATCCGTGCGAGCAGGGGTGTGGCCACCTCGGCCAGTTCGGCGACCCTCTCCCGGCGGATTTCCTGCTCGGCGTCCGCGCTCGCGGCCGCGGCCGCCAAGTTGACGGACCTCAGGTTGAGGCTGTTGATTCGCGATGAGGCCCGCCTCAACGCCCGGGCGAACAGCGTGCCGACCAGCAGTATCCCGGCGTGGGTTTCCAACTGGGTCGGGATGTCCATGGCGTCTCGACCGACGTCCAACGCCCACACCTCCGACACCGCGACCAGACACACGAATCCGAGCCAGGCCATGCCAGGACGTCCCCTGAGGGCGAGGAAGAACATGAGCCAACTGATCGCACCAAAGTGCCAGGCCTCCCGCTCGAGCGCCCCCTCGTCGGCGAGTTGCCACGAGATCAGGGCCGTGGCGAGGATCGTCGCCAAGACGATGTACCACCCGTATTTACGGGGGAAGGGCTCCTCGTGGGGGAGGGCGACGAGAATTGCCGCGCCGGAGACGATCGCCAGAGCCGTCACGCAGAGCCATGGCGTCTTGACGGCATCGAAGGTGGTGAAGGCGAAAATCGCCTCGGTCGCGATGAAGAGGGCCAGGATGGCCCACGCCCCGGGTTGGCCGATCCCGATGAGGGTACTGGGCGCTGAAGGTTCCGCCTCGGGGGGTACGTCGGGTTCGGTCATCTCGGCCTCATCCACCCGAGGGTGACGGTCGTGCCTTGCCCGGGTCGGGACTGAACCTCGACGGTTCCGCCCTCCAGGAGGTGCATACGCTCGACGATGCTGACCCGGATTCCCAGACGGCGGTCGTTCACGATCCGGGGGTTGAATCCCCGGCCCGTGTCCTGAATGGTAGCCCGGATGCCCCCATCCGTGAGGTTGACGGTGACGACCCTGTGGACGTATTCGTCGTCCCCCCCAGCGTGAAGGACGCTGTTGCGAACGGCCTCCGAGATCGCCTCCGTGAAGGCCTCGATC
>CAYTLH010000107.1:0-3278 GCA_964438525.1 uncultured Demequinaceae bacterium
GAATACCCGGAAGAAGCGGTCGAGCCGGACGTCGATGGAGGACGGCTGCATCATCTCGGGGTCGTAGGGGTCGATGACGATGCGTCCGGAGTCGACCTCCGCGCGGATGTCCCGGTCGGAAAGGAGCATGAGTCTACGCTACCCGGACACCTAGGTAAGCGACGACCGGGGTCCCGGGAAAGAGACGGCACCCGCTACGCTGGACTCCGATTCGTCAACTCTTCTGGAAGGCTCGATCATGCAGTTCGGACATTTCGACGACGACGCCCGCGAATACGTCATCACCACTCCCAAGACCCCCTACCCCTGGATCAACTACCTGGGGTCGGAGGAGTTCTTCTCTCTCATATCGAACACGGCGGGGGGGTACAGCTTCTTCCGCGACGCGAAGCTCCGTCGGCTGACCCGGTACCGCTACAACAACATTCCCACGGACTCCGGCGGCCGCTACTTCACCGTCAACGACGGCGGTGACGTGTGGTCGCCCGGGTACTTCCCGTACAAGGCCGAACTAGACTCGTACGAATGCCGCCACGGCCTCGGCTACACCCGGATCACGGGAGAGCGTGGCGGGCTCGAGGCGTCGGCCCTGTTCTTCGTGCCCCCGGGCGTGAACGCCGAGATCCAGAAGGTGACGCTGACGAACAAGTCAAAGGCCGAGAAGTCCTTCACCCTCTTCTCCTTCGTCGAGTTCTGCCTGTGGAACGCCGAGGACGACCAGACCAACTATCAGCGGAACCTCAACATCGGCGAACTCGAGGTCGAGGACGGCGTCATCTACCACAAGACGGAGTACCGGGAGCGGCGCGACCACTACGCGGTGTACGCC
This sequence comes from uncultured Demequinaceae bacterium, assembly GCA_964438525.1. GTDB lineage: Bacteria > Actinomycetota > Actinomycetes > Actinomycetales > Demequinaceae > JAFGBM01. The sequence goes on from CAYTLH010000107.1 coordinate 830, forward strand.
GTCAACGCCACGGTTGCGGGCTTCGACACCGACCGCGATACCTACCTCGGCTTCCAGAACGGCTGGGCCGAGGCGGCCGTCCCCCACGCCGGCAAGTCGGAGAACTCGGTCGCGTCCGGGTGGTATCCCATTGGATCTCACTCGCTCGACGTCACCCTGGCTCCGGGGGACAGCACGTCCTTCACCTTCGTGCTCGGCTACCTGGAGAACCCGGGTGACGACAAATGGGAGGCCCCCGGCGTCATCAAGAAGGACGGGGCGAAGGAGTTGCTGAAGCGGTTCTCCACCAACGAGGCGGCGGATGCCGCGTTCGAGGAACTGAAAGCCTACTGGACCGGCCTCCTCTCGACGTACTCCGTCGACTCCTCGGACGAGAAACTCAACCGCATGGTAAACGTCTGGAACCAGTACCAATGCATGGTGACCTACAACATGTCCCGCTCGGCGTCGTATTTCGAGACAGGCATCGGCCGGGGCATGGGTTTCCGCGACTCGAACCAGGACCTGCTGGGCTTCGTCCACCTCGTCCCCGAGCGGGCGCGGGAGCGCATCATCGACATCGCGTCGACGCAGTTCGAGGACGGCAGCGCCTACCACCAGTACCAGCCGCTTACCAAGCGGGGGAACAACGCCGTCGGGTCGGGCTTCAACGATGACCCGCTGTGGCTGATCTCGGGGGTGGCCGCCTACGTCCGGGAGACCGGCGACTTCGCCATCCTCGACGAGATGGTCCCGTTCGACAACGACGAGGACAACAAGGCGACCCTCATGGAGCACCTCAAGCGCTCCTTCGACCACGTCGTCCACAACAAAGGCCCCCACGACCTGCCGCTCATCGGCCGGGCCGACTGGAACGACTGCCTCAATCTCAACTGCTTCTCCGACACCCCAGGCGAGTCGTTCCAGACGACCGAGAACAAAGAGGGCGGTACGGCCGAGTCGGTCTTCATCGCCGGCATGTTCGTCGGCATCGGACCGGACTACGCCGCATTGGCCAGGCGCCGGGGCGACGAGGCCGAGGCCAAGCGGGCCGAGGCCGAGATCGAGGCCGTGAGGACGGCCGTCATGGAGCACGGATGGGACGGGGAGTGGTTCCTTCGCGCTTACGACTTCTTCGGCGAGAAGATCGGGTCGAAGGACAACGAGGAGGGCCAGATCTGGATCGAGCCCCAGGGGTACTGCATCATGGGCGGGCTCGGGGTCGAGGACGGCAAGGCCGTCCAGGCCCTCGACGCCGTCCGGGAGCGGCTGAACACTCCCCACGGCATCGTCCTCCTCAACCCCGCCTTCACCCGGTATCACCTAGAAATGGGCGAGGTCACGTCCTATCCGCCGGGCTACAAGGAGAACGCCGGCATCTTCTGCCACAACAACCCGTGGATCATCATCGCCGAGACGGTGGTCGGTCGGAACGAGCACGCGTGGGAGTACTACAAGCAGATCGCGCCCGCCTACCGCGAGGAGATCTCCGAGGTCCACCGGATGGAACCGTACGTCTACGCCCAGATGATCGCGGGCAAGGACGCGGTCCGGCACGGCGAGGCGAAGAACTCGTGGCTGACGGGGACGGCGTCATGGAACTTCGTGGTCGTGTCCCAATACCTGTTGGGGATCCGGCCCGACTGGGACGGCCTCGTCGTCGACCCATGCATCGGAACCGAGGTCCAGGAGTTCACGGTGACCCGTGCGATCCGGGGAGCCACCTACGAGATCACGGTCAAGAACTCCGGAGGCAAGGGAGCGAAGCTCATGGTCGACGGCAAGGCGATCGACGGGCAGACCGTGCCCTACGCGAAGGCCGGTTCGACCGTGAAGGTGACGGCGACCGTTTAGTACTGCATTGGCCCCTCCGTGGGGCGACGCCTTTCTCCTGTGAGAAAGTCGTACGGCGCCACCCCACGGAGGGGCCAATGATGACTACTTCCGGGCCGCTTGTTTCTTAGCAGCGGGCTTCTTGGTCGACGCGGCGCCGCGGCGGGCGGGGGTGGACTTCTTGGCGGCGTTGCGGGCCTTCCTCCGGGAGCGGATCCAGAAGACCATGGGGAGGACGATCACGGCCAGCAGCGCGATCCAGGGTAGCAGCACCCCGACCACGGTCAGCACACCCGCGAGGAATCCCACGAGAGCCTCCCAGCCGGCCACCAGCCCGTCCCAGAACGACTGGGGCGAGTCGTCTTCCGGGACGATCTCGATCGGCTCGGTGGTGAGCGACAGGTCGATCGTGGACATCGACACCTGATCCTCGAGGCCACGCTGTCGCGCTTCGAGGCTCTCGAGCCTCGACTGGCGGCTCCCCAATTCGTCCTCCAGCAGGATGATGTCGTAGAGATTCTCGGCATCCAGCAGCAGGGCCTCGATGCGCGCGATCGAGGTGCGCAGCGTCGAGATCTCGATCTCCAGGTCCGCCACCTCGGTCGTGACATCGTAGGAGTCGGTGCTGAAGTAGTCC
>CAYTLH010000108.1:0-6572 GCA_964438525.1 uncultured Demequinaceae bacterium
AAGCATACCGGCCTCAGGCAATACGCCGGTGGTGGCAGGTGAGGGATTCGAACCCCCGAAGCTTGCGCAACTGATTTACAGTCAGCTCCCTTTGGCCACTCGGGAAACCTGCCGGGTACCGCCATGGAAGGATAGCAACAAACGGGACCTCTCCGCCAAGAGGCCGAGGAGACGAAGGAGGAACCATGGCTCAGGGCTCGTCATTCGATGTCATCAGCAAGGTGGACCGCCAGGAAGTTGAGAATGCCCTCAACCAGGCGGCCAAGGAAATCGACCAACGATACGACTTCAGGGGCGTCGGAGCGTCGATCGAACGATCGGGAGAAGGCGTTCTCATGAAAGCCAACTCCGAGGAGCGGGTCAAGGCCGTCCTCGACGTCTTCCAGTCCAAACTCGCCCGCAGGAACGTCTCCCTCAAGGCCCTGAAACACGACCCGCCCCAGGCCTCGGGGAAGGAGTACACCATCCAGGCCACCTTCCAGGAGGGCATTCCCCAGGACGTCGCGAAGAAGCTGACCGCCCTCATCCGTGATCGCGGCCCCAAGTCGGTCCGGGCCCAGATTCAGGCGGACGAGCTTCGGGTGTCGGGTAAGAGCAAGGACGACCTCCAGGCGACGATCGCCCTGCTCAAGGGGGCGGACGCGGAGGTCGACCTCCAGTTCGTCAACTTCCGCTAGCGGGCGGTTCCGCGACCCCCGGCCATGTCCTCGAGCCGGGAGATGCGGTCCTCCATCGGCGGGTGGGTGGAAAACAGGCGGGACAGTCCGCCGGCCCTGAAGGGGTTGGCGATCATGAGGTGGGAGACGTTCTGCAGCTGGTTCGTCGGCTGAAGGGGACGGGCGGCGACTCCCTCGTCGAGCTTGTTCAGGGCCTTCGCCAGGGAAAGGGGGTCCCCCGTCAGGCGGGCGCCGTCCTCGTCCGCGTCGTACTCCCGTGTGCGGCTGATGGCGAGTCGGATGAGGGTCGCCGCGATCGGGGCGAGGATAAGCATCGCGATGAGAACGAGCGGGTTGGCGTTCCGTCGATTCCCGCCGGAAAACGCCCCAAAAAAGTACATCATCTGGGCCGCCATGGTGATCATGCCCGCGAACGCGGCGGCCACCGAGCCGATGAGGATATCCCGGTTGTAGACGTGCATGAGCTCGTGCCCGAGGACCCCCCGAAGCTCACGCTCGGTGAGGAGTCCGAGGATTCCCTCGGTGCAGCAGACGGCGGCCTTCTTGGGACTCCGTCCCGTCGCGAAGGCGTTCGGGGCCTCGGTGGGGGAGACGTAGAGCCGGGGCATCGGCTGCTGGGCCTCGGCCGAGAGTTCGCGCACGATCCGGTACATCGCGGGCTGCTCGACCTCCGTCACGGGCCTCGCCCCCATCGCCCGGATGGCGAGTTTGTCGGAGTTCCAATAGCCGATACCCGTCATGACCAAGCTGACGAGGCCAAAAACCCACAGATACTTGCCCCCGCCGATCACGGCCCCGAAACCCAGCATGAGCACCCACAGACCCAGGAACAGGCCCATGGTCTTCACCCCGTTGAAATACTTCCCCGACATCACGCCTCCTCATCGCCAACGCGCGGCACACCGCGGCCGTTCCAGTATCCCATCCCCCTCCGAGCCCGGTGAAAAGGCTCCGGTAATGCCTCAGGCCGTCCCAAGGGCGATGGCCAGCATCTCCTCCCGGGAGGCGACCTTGACCCTCTCCCCTCCCCTGGCGGCACCCAGCGCACGCTCGTGGGCATCCAGCGCCTCCCACTCCCGCCACCCCACCACCGGAACCCCGCGATTGCGGAGTAGGCCGGGCACGCCGTCGGCGCCGGCGGGAAACCCCCTCGATACGAGCCCCGGGGCATCCTGGAGGATGCGATCGACCGTCTCGTGGGCGTCCTTCCGTGAATGCCCGATGAGGCCCGAGGGACCCCTCTTGACCCAGCCCACGGCGTACACCCCGGGGATGGGGCTTCCGTCCTCCCCCACGACCCGGCCCCCGACGTTCCGGATCACCCCCCGCTCGGTATCGAAGGGCAGTCCCTGGATCGGGACTCCCCGGTACCCGATCGCCCGATACACGGCCTCGACGGAATGGTCGTGCAATTCGCCCGTACCCCGGACCGATCCGTCCCCCTTCAGCCGCATCCGTTCCACCCGAATCCCGCCGACGCGCCCCTCGCCGTTGTCGAGGATCTCGATGGGACGCCGGAGCAGGTGGAGGTGAATGCGTCGACCCGCCCCCGTCGCTTCCTTGCCCGCCCAGTCCGACAGGATCTCGACCACCTGGCGAAGCCTTCGGTTCGACTCGATCGCCTCCGTCGATGCCTCGTCGTACTCGAGATCCCCGGGATCGACGACGACATCGACCTCGGGAAGCGCCCCGATCTCCTTGAGTTCCTGGGGTGAGAAACGGACCTGGGCCGGGCCTCGTCGAGCGAAGACGTGGACGTCCGTCAAGGGAGAGGCCCCAAATGCCTCGAGGACGGGGTCGGGGACGTCGGTCCGAGCCAGGTCCTCCGGTCGCCTCGAGAGGATCCGGGCAAGGTCGAGGGCGACGTTCCCCGCGCCGACGATGGCCACCTCACGGGCCGAGAGGGGCCAGTCACGGGGGGCGTCGGGGTGCCCGTCGTACCACGAGACGAAATCCGCGGATCCGAACGATCCCGGCAACCCGATCCCCGGGATGTCCAACGGGGCGTCCCGGGGGCAGCCGGTGGCCACGACGACGGCGTCGTAGGCGTCCCTCAGCTCCCCCCAGGCGACGTCCGTGCCGACGTCGACATTGGCGAAGAGCCGAATCCCCTTTTTCTGAATCACGTCCGACAAGGTTCGGATGACCTGCTTGATGTTCGGGTGATCCGGGGCGACGCCGTATCGCACGAGGCCGAAGGGCGCGGGCAGCCTCTCGAAGACGTCGACGGCGGCGGAGGGATCGGCCGTGGTGAGGAGGTCGGCGGTGTAGACGCCCGACGGTCCCGAGCCGATCAGGGCGACGCGCAAGGGGCGGTCCAGGCTCATAGGTATCCCCGGTTGTCGGAGTGGCGGCGGGGTGCGTTCATCCGGCCCCACTATAGACCGGGCGCTCCCCGGAGAGGTGGAATACTGTCTCCGTGACCGAGCCCCTGAACCGCACCGGACTCGCCTGTGCGGCGGGGGCTTTCGGATTCTGGGGCCTGTTTCCGATCCTCATGGATGAGCTCCGGCCGGCCGGGGCCCTGGAGATCGTCGCGCACCGGGCCCTGTGGTCGCTCGCCTGGTGTCTCCTGTTCGTTATCCTGGCTCGACGCTGGAGGCCCCTCCTCGCCGCCCTCCGCGACCGTCGGGCGGTAGCAACCCTCGCGCTGGCCGCCGTGTTCCTGGCCGTCAGCTGGGGGATCATGGTCTACTCGGTGCTGTCGAATCGGGTGTCGAGCTCCTCGCTCGGGTTCTACATCAACCCCCTTCTCACGGTTGCGCTCGGGGTGATCCTGCTCGGGGAGCATCTCCACCGGGCGCAGAAAGTCGCGATCGGTCTGGCCGGTGTCGCGGTGATCATCGTCGGCATCGACGTCGGGGGACTTCCATGGATTGCCCCCGCCCTCGCCGTCACCTTCGCGACCTACACGCTGTTGAAGAAGCGGGTGGGCCTCTCCGTCGACGCCCTGACGGGCATGACAATCGAGACCCTGGCGCTGGCACCGTTGGCAGTTCTCCTCGTGTGGCTGTTAGCCGGGATGGGGCGAACAACATGGGGGAATCATGGACTCGGGCACGACCTGTGGCTCGCGAGCACCGGACTGTGGACCGCGGGGGCCCTCATCGTCTTCGCGGCGGGAACCGCACGCCTCCCCCTCTACGTCACCGGCCTGATGCAGTACCTGACCCCGACGATCTCCTTCATCCTCGCCGTGACGTACTTCCACGAGACGATGTCCGGCCTGAGGTGGGCGGGATTCGGACTCGTGTGGGTGGCCCTCGTCATCATCTCGGTCGACAGCTGGCGGCGATCGCGGACGAACGCCGAAAGGCGAGTCCTCACGACCGTCTAGCGGCTTCCCCCGGGGGATCGCTTCATGGGCTCCGGCGGCAGGAAGGTACGGCTAGGCCACTCGTGCGACAAGGTGGTCGGCGAACCCCAGGAGCGCCTCCTTGACGTCCCCGGGCGGCAATTCTCCGATGGCGTCCTTCGCTCGACCCGCCCACTCAAGGGCCAAAGCTATGGTCTCCCCGATCACGTCATGCTCCGCGAGGGCCGCCACCACCCCGGCGAGCGCGTCGTCGTCCGACAGATCCGCGTCGATGCGCGCCAACAGCTCGGCATCGGCCGAGTCCGCCCCATCGGCGATCCGACGCCTCAGGAGGAGTACCGGCATGGTCGCCACCCTCTCCCGAAGGTCCGTCCCCGGGGTCTTTCCCGTCACCTTCCCCGTCGACCTGAGGTCGATGACGTCGTCGGCGAGTTGGAACGCCACGCCGGCCTTCTCCCCATAGTCCGACACCTGACGGACGATCGCGGATTCGCATCCGCCGAACATCGCGCCAAACCGCGCGGCCGTCGCGATGAGGGACCCGGTCTTGTCGGTCAACACCCTCAGGTAATGGTCGATGGGGTCCGCCCCATGCGGCGGACCGACCGTCTCTCTCAGCTGCCCGAGGCACAACCGCTCGAAGGTTTCCGCCTGGATGCGGACGGCCTCCGGGCCGAGTCCCGCCACCACCCTCGCCGCCCGGGCGAAGAGCAGGTCTCCCGTGAGGATCGCCACCGAGTTCCCCCACACCGCGTGCGCCGACGGCCCCCCCCTCCGCGTCGGGGCCGAATCCATGACGTCGTCGTGGTACAGGGTGGCCAGGTGGGTGAGCTCGACGACGACGGCCGCGTCGAGAACCTCCGGCCGAGCCCCATCCCCGAGTTGGGCCGTCAGCAGGGTCAGGGCGGGCCGAAGCCTCTTGCCCCCCGCGTCGACCAGGTGCCGACTCGTGGCGTCGGCGAGAGCGTCCCGCTGAGAAACCGCGTCTCTAAGCCTCTCTTCGACGAGCGCCAATCGCGGCTCGATCACCGCCGTAAGGGCGGCGTCGTTCAAGGGGAGGTTCACGGGAGCAGGATGGCAGAGTTGGTCGCGAGGTCAAGGACGACGGAGGGGAGCACCCCGAGGAGCACGGTTGCGAGCGCCGTGACCCCGATGACCAAGGAGGGGCCGGGGGATTCGGTCACCTCGACGGCGTCCTCCATCTTCTCGGGCACGGGCGTGAAGAACATCAACACGATGACCCGCACGTAGAAGAACACGGCCGCCGCGGAGGCCACCAGGGCCACGACCCCCAGGGGCCAGCCGCCGGCGCTGAAGATCGCCTTGAAGGCCACGAACTTTCCGATGAATCCCGCCGTGAGGGGGATGCCCGCGAATGAGAGGAGGAAAAGACCCATGGCCGTGGCGAGCCAGGGGGAACGCCGGCCGAGCCCGGCCCATTGGCCCAGGCGGGTGGCCTCCGCCCCCAGGCCCCCCTTCGTGCCCACCTCCCTCACCTGGCCGACGACGGCGAACGCCCCGAGGGTGGCCAAGCCGTAGGCGAGCACGTAGAAGAGGACGGCGGACAGGGATTCGTGGACGAACGCCGTGACCGCGACGAGGACGAAACCCCCGTGGGCGATCGACGAGTAGGCCAGCATCCTCTTGATGTCCGTCTGGACGATCGCGGCGACGACGCCGAACAGCATCGTGACAATGGCCACCGTCCACAGGACCGGGGCAAGCTCCCATTCGTACCGGTAGACGGCAAGGTAGAGGAATCGCATGAGGGCGGCCGCCGCGGCGGCCTTGGTCGTGGCGGCCATGAAGGCCGTCACCGCGGTGGGGGCCCCCTGGTAGGCGTCCGGCACCCAGGCGTGGAACGGCACCGCCCCCAACTTGAAGAGCAACCCGGCGATAATCAAGACGGTGCCGACGATGACGAGCGGCTCCCGCCCATGGAACAACGCGATGGCGGTGTCGATGATGGTGTACGACGTCGAGAAGCATCCCCCGTAGACGAAGGCGACACCGAAGAGCAGGATCGCGGATGCGAAAGCCCCCTGGAGGAAGTACTTGAGGGCGGCCTCCTGAGACAGCTGGCGCCGACGACGAGCCTGGGCCACGAGGATGTACAGGGGCAGGGATATCAGTTCCAGGACGACGAAGAGGATGAGGGTATCGGACACGATCGTGAAGAGCATCATGCCGCCGGCGGAGAAGAGGGCGAGGGGGAAGACCTCGGTCTGGGCGAGGCCCCCTTTCAGCGCCGTTTTCTCTTCCTTCGATCCCGGGGCCGTGGCCGCCGAGGGGGCGAAGGAATCCTCGCCCCCGACCCTGGACGTGAACAGCAGGAGGGCGAGGACGGCGAACAGGGCAATCATGACCATCCAGAAGAGGGAGTGCCGATCCGCGATCAGGCGCCCCTGGAAAATGGTGGTTCCGTCGCCCTCGAGGGCGATCCACTGGAGTCCCGCGGTGGCCGCGGCGGCGATCATGGCCCCTATCGCCAGGGTGGCCTGAATCGGACGGCGAACCCGGACCGGGGGAAAAAACGTTTCGACGAGGATGCCGACGACGGCGGCCCCGAAGACGATGAG
>CAYTLH010000109.1:0-10783 GCA_964438525.1 uncultured Demequinaceae bacterium
GAGGGCGATCCTGGGACGGGACGGGGTGCGGGGTGAGGCCGCGGCGCTCGAGGCGGCGGCATGAACGGAACGGCCACGATGGAGGCCATCGGATTGTTGAGGTCCGGGGCGACGCCAGAGATCGCCTGGAAAGAGGCGTTCGGGGCCGGGGTCGAAGGAGACGGGGCCCCCCGCCTCGAAGAGGGAGACTGGAAGGGGCGGTGCAGGGAAGGGGAGGCGGAGGCCTTGCGTGCCGCGGGCAGGCTCGCCCATCGGTCGGGGGCCCCGCTGGCGGACATCCTCGAGCGGATCGAGGACGCCGAACGGGCGCGGCGGAGGGCCGAGGCCGCGAGGGAGATCGCCCTGGCCGGACCCAGGGCGAGCGCCCGGGTGCTGCTCTGGCTTCCGGCGGTGGGATGGGTCATGGCTTTGGTCATTGACCCCGGGGCTGCCCGGGTCGTGGGGACCACCCCGCTGGGGTGGGGATTCCTTGTCGTCGGCGGGGGTCTGTGGTGGGCGGGCCGGGTGTGGCTCCGATCCTTCGTGAGGCGTGCGGAGAACGCGGGAAGCGACGCGGGGCCCGAGTCTCTGCCGTTCGCGCTCCTGGAGGCCGCCATCGAGTCCGGGTTGGATGTCCGCACGGCAGTCGGGGAGGTCGGCGAGGCCCTCGGCGGGGCCGGAAGGGGGCTGGTGGCGGTGATGGAGGGGTTGAGTCGGGGCGAGCCCTGGCCCCGGGCCTGGGAAGGCAGCGGCAGGCCGAGGCTGGAGCGCGCCCTGAGGTCGGCATGGCTCCGGGGGGCGTCCCCGGTCCCCATGCTCGAGGCGACGAGACGGGCGATCGTCGAACGAGGCCGAGAGGACGCGGAAGGGGAGGCCGGACGCCTGGGGGTGAAAGCGACGCTCCCCCTCACCCTGTGTTTGCTGCCCGCCTTCGTCGTGCTCGGCGTTCTGCCCCTGGTGGTCTCCCTCGCGTCTGGAGTGGGGCGGGGCTGGTGACGCAACGACCGCGGATACGGAACAAGCACCGAAAGGAGAAGCCGGTGAAGGCACACACGAAGGGGAATCGGAACCCAACGGTGGATGGGGGTTCGGCGACGACGGAGTACGCCCTCGTCACCCTGGCGGCGGCCGGATTCGCCGGCCTTCTCATCGCCCTGCTGAAGTCGGATGAGGTACGGGGTTGGCTCGTCGGGCTCATCGGTTCGGCGCTTGGGCAGTAGCGTGGCGAAACGCGGATGCGGGCCGAGGCGCCGTTCGATCGCGGATGGGCGGGGATCCGCGACTATCGAGTTTGCGATGGTGCTTCCCGCCGTCGCCCTCCTCTTGGGGCTTCTGGGGTTGACGGCCCGGTACGGCATCGAGTCCGTGAGGGCCCAGGATGCGGCGAGCACGGCGGTCCGGGTCGCGATAGCCGATACCGACGCTCGAGCCCTCGAGGCCGCGCGACGGATCGTGGGCGACGACGCCAGGGTTGACATCGTCCACGACGGCGACTGGATCCGGGTCTCCGTCGTGGATCCCGGTCCGTGGGGCCTCGAGGCGTCGGCGACGGCGGTCGCGCGTGCCCAGGACTAGACGCGATCGGGGATCGGTCTCGCTCGTCGCCATCGGGCTGATCGCGGTAGCGGCGGTCCTGGTTGCCGCGGTGGGGGCGGTGAGCACCCTGGCGGTTGCGGGGTCGCGTGCCCAGGGGGCGGCGGACGCCTGCGCCCTTGCGGTCGCCTACGAGGCCCGGGATGCCCGCGCCAGGGGTGAAGCCACCGGGCGCGCTTGCGGCAAGGCAAATGAAACGTCTGAGGAGTGGGGCGTCAGGGTGAAGGAATGCCGCGTCGACGAGAGCGGACGGGTAACCGTCACCGTCGACATTCGGGTGTTGGGGTTCTCTATCGAGAGATCAGCCCGAGCGGGTTGTGGGTGACATTCGGCTCAGGGGCAATGGATCGTGGTGAAGGGTGCTCGGGTAAAGGAGAACCTGGGGGTGACGCGGGCTGAGGGAACCGCGCCACCCCCAGGAGTATGGAGGTTCTGTATTCGGTTGTGCCTACACGGAAGCCCTGCTATTCCTCCGGCGACTCCGTCGAAGTAGGCGTCGGGGTCGGGGTCGGCTCCGGGGGAGGAGTCGTCTCCGTCGGAGTTGGCGTCGGGGTCGGCTCGGGAAGGTCGTCGATCACCCAGGCATTGTAATCACTGTTCCACGAATACCGGTGCCCGTCCTTCGTCGGGTGCTGACTCGTGGTGAAGTACCACCCGTCGATTGGGGCTTCGTGGCAAGAGGGAACCCGGAAGAAGGGCATCGAGTTCGAGGCCTGAGTGGCACCCTCCACCCCACCGATGAACCACTTGTAGTTCGAGTTGGTGAGGATCTTGCCGTCATCGTTGTTGAGGCTCCACTTGATGTTCCCGCCGTTGGCGCCGTTCCACTCTGGGTAGATTTCCCACAGGGCTGAGGTCGTCCGGCAGGAGATCTGGTGCGGAGCGCCGAGGTAGCTGACGCCGGCTCCGGTGCAGGTGTGGCCGCTGATCGTGGCCGAACTGCCCATGTACTTGTACGAGTACCAGTACTTATCGCCGGGCTTGCACTGGATCATCTTGTAGGCCCAGTCGCCGCTGCCGCTCCAGGCTCCCCAGAAGGTCGTCCCGGTCGCGGTGTCGGTCCACAGTTCGCACTTGTAGACCTCGCCGTTGCCGAAGAGGAAGTACCCGTCGGGGATCTCCGAGGCCGGTTTGGTCGGCTTGACGGGCTTCTCCTCCTTGGGCTCCTCGGCGGGGGCAGGCTCTTCGGCCTTGGCGTCCGCCGCGGCTTGGAGATCGTCCCAGGCCTTGGCGAGTTCGTCCTGGGTCTTCCCCATGCCGGTGTACCCGTCGCCGTATCGGTCCTCCCACGCCATGTCGTTGACGTCGAAGTTCTTATCCGCGATGGTGCCCGCGTCGCTGCCGTCCTGGGTCAGGCCGACGAAGACCTGGGCCCCGAGGAGCCCGAGGCCGATCGCGCCGACCGATCCGACTAGCGCGGCCGTGCCTTGGCGGAAGGCCCGGGAGCGGCGGGAGCGGCCGACCAGCTGGTCGACGACCTCGGCCGTCGGAGAGTATCCGACGCCGCCGATCTGCCCCAGCTGGTTCATTTGCTCGTTGATGTTCACAGTGAGCGTGTCCTTTCATCCCTATCGGTGGTGGGACGCCCTCACATCCCCTACTCACTAACTAATACGTGCGACCGGGGAAAAACGCTGGGATGCGCTGGAAAGAAGACAAAACGGGCGGACCGTTGGGCTCGCCCGTTTCCCTTCCCCAACAAAGGGCCCGGGCGCGACGCGGGCTGAGGGAACCGCGTCGCGCCCGGGAATCCTGCTACTCCTCCGTCTACTCCGACGGAGTCGGTGTTGGGGTTGGAGTCTCGGTTGGAGTAGGAGTCTCGGTCGGTTCGGGAGTCACGACGACGTCCCGGATGTACTTCCAACTGCTCTTGTGGGGGTTGCAACTGTACTGCCAGATTTCCGTTCCCCCATTCTCGAGGACGGTGTAGCCCGTGCAGAGCGTGCCAATTGGGTGCTCGACATGCCATCCGCTTCCGGCGGGCCCGTTGTAGACATACCGGTAGTCGCCCGACCAGTAGTTCGCAGGGTCCTCGCCCAGGCATAGGACCATCTTCTTGTAACTTTCGCCGGCGTCGATGAAGGCGGCGAAGAACTCCGAACCTGTCGCCTGGTCGTCGTACCACTTGCACTCGCCGACGTAGTCACCGAACCGGATATAGCCGTACGGCACGGTGATGATCTTGTACTTCTTCACCCACTCGCAGCCGGTCTCCGTGCTCCGGTAGTACTTCCAGTCGTCCACGATCTTGGTCTCGTAGTCGCAGGTCGGGGCGGCCGGCTTCGTTGTCGTCGGCGGTGTTGTCTTGGCCGGGGCGGGTTCCGTGGTCTTGGCGGCGGCCGCGGCCTGGAGGGCCGCCCATGCCTCGGCGAGTTCGTCCTGGGTCTTGCCCATGCCGGTGTAACCCTCGCCGTACCGGTCTTCCCAGCTCATGTTGTCGAGGTTGAAGTTGCGGTCCGCGATGGTGGCCGCATCGTTGTCGTCGCTGGTGAGGTTGACGAAAACCTGGGCTCCGAGAAGTCCGAGGCCGATCGCACCGATGGACCCGATCAGCGCGGCTGAACTCTGCCTCAAAGTCCGGGTCCGGCGGGTGCGGCCGACTAGCTGGTCGACCACGTCGGCCGTCGGAGAGTATCCGGTGCCGCCGATCTGCCCCAATTCGTTCATTTGCTCGTTGATGTTCATGGTTGCCACGTCCTTGATCGTGTGGTCGCGGTCTCCTGCACGGTGCCGTAGGTGACCCCTTGCGAGGGGTTGTCCTCCAGCGCACCCAGTTGTCCGCGCAGCTTGACCGCCGCGTCGGACAGGTATCGCCTGACGGCGCCCTCGGAGATCCCGAGTTCGCGGCCGATGGCCGCCGCCGTCAGGTCGTCATAGAAGCGGAGAACGGTGCATGCCCGTTCCCGGGGGGTCAGGTGGCGGAGGGCCTCCTGAAGATCGGTGCGGAACTCCACGGAGCCGCTGTTCGTGCTGGCCTCTTCCCCTTTGAGGAGGTGGAAGACCTTCCTCCACGATCGGTCCTTGCGCCCCGCGTCCATGTGGGCGGTGAACATCGCCCGGCGGACATACGCCTCGGCCTCGCCCATGGACACATCCGATTTGCCTCGAGAAAAGGTCCTCACGACGGCGTCGTGGAACAGGTCTTCTGCATCGCGTGAATTCCCGGTGAGGAGATACCCGTACGCCGTCAGCGCACTCCCGCGCTTCCGGACCAGTTCCTCAAGGGTTTCGGCCCAACTGGCCACGATAACCTCCATAGCAGCAAGGGGACGCCCTCGCGTCCGCTTCTAATGATCAATACGGAGGAGCCGACACGAACCCTTGGGGCGAAACGGCAGATGTGAGGCATCTCACAGGAGTCCCGCTACCCTGGGCGACCGCGACGTCGGCCCCTCACGTCCAGTATGGGCAATGAGGGGCCGAATCCAAAATGCCCTAGCTTGTGGTGATGGTCACAGTCCCGAGCGAGGTCCACACCTGGAGCTCCACCCAGTCGTAGCGATAACCCGGATCGACGATGGGCTCTTCGACGGTGTCGTCGATGTCGACCGCGGGGACGGGGGCGATGGTGGTGGAATTGTCTGCGCCGTCCCCTTCGAGGACGGCGACGTCGTACAGGATGGGGTATCCGTCGGAGTCCTCGACGTAGAGGGTCTGGGAGGCGAGGAGGATATAGGTCCCTGCCTCGACGGACTGCCGTCCGGATTCGGCCCAGCATCCGTTCAGGTCACGCCAGAGGTAATCGCCCGTGACGCTATCCCCGGGGGGCAGCGTGCCCCAGTAGGCGCTGGGGTCGGTCGTCTCCGCGGTGGCGGTGGTTCCCCTGGTGGGAACGCCCTCCGCCGGCAGGTCCTCGTAACCGGAGTCGGGATACATGGTCTGCGGCCAGGCTTCGGCCACGACCCGGCCATCCTTGACGAGGTAGAGGGTGTGGTTCGGGCCGCCATAGAAGCCGGGAAGCGAGTAATCGGAGGCATTGGTCACCGTGACGTGCACCTCTGGATTGCCGTCTACGACCCATCCGTAGGAGAGGTTGATCCGCGAGGGGAAGGAGACGGAAACATCGAGCAGGTCGAGGTCGGCGGACAGGGTGGGAAAGGCCGCGCCGGAGGTGCCGTCCCAGTTGCATCCGTACCAGCCGGAGGGGGCGATCATCCTCGACGACGACGCGAGGTCGAGATCCTCTGCGAAGACGACATCGTCGTAGGTCGGGATGATCCAGCGCGAAGTACCCGGGGTCATGTCCCACGCCTCGGAGACGAGGCCGGCCTGGTAGAGCGAACGGGCCTGGTCCGGCGTGAGGATGTCGTCCGGCCGGTCGGGAGGGGACCATAGGTAGTCGCCGAAGGGATCCTCAACCGGATCACCCCCGATCGTCACCGTCGTCACGGGTGCGATTTGACGGTCGTCCCCCAGGGAGTAGGGCATCGGGACGTCCTCGGGAGGGATGTCGGCCTCGGCAAGCCCGTCGATGGAATAGCCCTCGCCTCGCCCGGTCTCCGGCGCGGACGTGGTTCCGACGACGGTGGGCGACGGTGACGGGTCGGGTGCGGCGGTGGGCGACGGGGCAGGGTCCGGCGCGACCGTGGGGGAGGGCGACGATTCTGGGACCTCGGTGGGCGCGGGCGCGGGTTCGTCTTCGATGACCGAGTAGCTCTGGCTGACGATGAGCTCGTACTTCGCCGCGGGAAGGGGGGCGCCGTCGAAGCAGTTCACGAGGGGGAACGACAGTGTGGAATCGATCGCGTCCCCGTTCGACAGGTCGAGGACCTCCTCCGTTTGGGCGGGGTCGAACATGGCGACCACGATCCCCTCGTACAGGAAGACGGCCTCGGCGCCGGAGGTTCGAATCGAGACGTCCTCGTTCGCGGATAGGCGGGTGGAAAGGTCGAGGGTGCCGCCCCCGTCGAGGTCGAGCCATTCGTCGGCGTCGACGGTGAGCGCGAGGGAATCGTCCCGGTCGGCGACGTTATAGCCCAGGGAGGAACCGCACGACGCCCACTGGGAGGGAGCGGAGGGGCCGCCGGCTTCGAGATCGGCGAAGTCTCCCTCGCGGGGGTCGCTGGC
Organism: uncultured Demequinaceae bacterium; assembly: GCA_964438525.1. Lineage (GTDB taxonomy): Bacteria > Actinomycetota > Actinomycetes > Actinomycetales > Demequinaceae > JAFGBM01. The sequence goes on from CAYTLH010000109.1 coordinate 6,640, forward strand.
GGGAACGGGGTTGTGGGCCGAGGCCTCGTCCCCGTCGGCCGATAGGGCGGGGTGGACGACCCCGACGAATGCGAGGGCAACGGCCCCGGCACCGACGAGGCCGTTTGCGGTGCCCCGAACCCCACGCCGGATTCGCACCCGGCGGCGGGCCCTCGCCAGGGAAACCGAGGCCTCGCCCACGGGGGCACGGTTGGCCGCTCCCCTGAGGAGGTCGGAAAGCCTAGTCATGTCGTTGTTCCTCTCTTATCGGATCGGGTCTTGGCGGTACCCGGTCGCGGGGGCCGTCTCCGTCTCGGCGTCCTCGAGGGGGCCTAGGTTCCGCTCGAGCTTCCTGATGCCATCGGAGATATAGCGCTTGACGCTTCCCTCGGCGATTCCCAATTGGAGGCCGATCTGCGGGACCGTGAGGTCGTCGAAGAAGCGGAGGAGGACGCACGCCCTCTCCCGGGGGGGCAGCGAGGCGACGGCGTCGGCCACGTCGGCGCTCATGTCGACGGCGCCGATCTCGTCGTCCGTCCGCTCCCCCGGGCGGAAGAGGTGCTGAACCCGCGTCCACCGTTGGCGGCGGCGGTAGTGGTCGACGTAGGTCGAGGTGATCGCCCGACGGACGTAGGCCTCCGCCTTGAGGATGGTGAGCCCGGGCCGCGGCTTCGAGAAGGTCCTGACGAGGGCATCCTGGACCAGGTCTTGCGCCTGCGTGGGGTCCCCGCAGACGAGGTAGGCGTACCCGAGCAGGGCCCGCTCCCGGTCACGGACCAGATCCTCCATCGTCTGGCGCCAGTCAGCCATCTTTCCTCCGTGGCATTCGGATGTTCTGTTGTCAGTATGTGCGACGACGGGCGGGGGCGAAACGTTGGGTGTGTCGAATCGGCCGGGGGCCTAGACGGTGACGTCGACAGGGCCGAGCGAGAACCACAGAATGACCATCGACTCTTCCAAGTAGTATTCGGACGCGTAGAAGTCTATGAAGGGGAGTGCCGCCAGGGCCGTATAGGTCCCCGACGGGAAGCCGACGTTGTCCGGCGTGTTCAGGCATGGTTCGACTCCGACCCACACGGACCGGGAAAAACCGACCCCATGGGGGGAGAAGAGGCCATAGTAATCGGCAGGGTCCGCGACGACGTCCGTGTCCAGGTAGAACATCTGGGCCTCGTACACCCACCACGGGGTGGTGTCGATCAAGCGGCTCTGGGCGACGACGCGGTTGTCCTTGACGAGGTAGAGCTCCATCCCGTAGCCGTAATACGGCTGAAGACCCGGGAGGTAGGAGCCCGTGGCGTTCGTGAGCTTCACGGTCACCAGGGGGAAGTCGTCGACGAGCCACCCGTATCGGAGATCGACCTCCCGGGGAACCGACCCCTCGAGCGAGACGAGGTCCAGTTCGGCCGTCTCCTCCGGCACGTGGTCGACGAGGCTGTTGTAGAGCCAACAGCGGCTATCGTTCGGTAGGTAATCCGTTGGGTACGCCAGCAACGTCGACCACCGCCAGGTCCCGGGCGCCAGGTCCCACGTCGAGTCGTCCACCGCGGCGTCGACGGCCGCGACGAGATCGACGATGGAAAGGGCGTTGTCCGGATAGGGAGGGGCCGTCGACGTGCCCGATCCCGGGTACAGGGGGTTAGGCTCCTGGTACAGGGGGTTGTACGACCGGTCACCCGCGATGGCGAAGGGCACGGGCTCGGCCGTCACCCGCGGGGACGCACCGGACTCGTTGGACCGTCCGTCGACGTCGGCGGTGTACCCCATGCTCACGACGACCTGATACTCCCCGGGCCCGAGTGGGTTGATTCCGTCGCAGGCGATGGCCGGCGTCGAGAGGGGGAGGTCGACCGGGTTCCCCTCCGAGTAGTCCCGGAGTTGGAGGATATCCTCGCTCTTGGCGGAGCCCACGACCACGCCGTCGAAGAGGAACAGGAGGTCGATCCCCCGCGTCAGCACCGACGAGTCGGCGAGGGGGGTCAGGGTCACGAAGCCCTCGAGGTTGGAGCCCGGGTCGATCTCGGTGTCCGGGTCGACGTCGGCCGTCAGGTCGAACAGGTCGGTCGGGCCCGCGGGATACGCCGCCAAGGGGTCCGTCCCGCACGTGCCCCACCAGGCGTCGTAAAGCGACTGGCCGTCGGAGTCGCCGTCCGGGCTCGGGCTGGCCGAGGCGGACGGCGGGGATTCGTCGAGAAGAGAGGGGGCGAGGCTCAGCCCGACCACCCCGACCGCCCCCAGGACGACGGTTGCGGTGACGGCGAGGCGCGCGAGGTGGCGGGCCTGGATCCTGGCGGCGACGCGCTTCCGGTCGACCCCCTCCCCGAGGAAGGCCTCGGCGGCCGCATCCGAGATGCGGTCGGCGAAGTCCGGTCGGCTATGCCGGGGCTCGTTCACGATCCGCTCCTCGTGAGGATGGGCACTCCGTCGGGGTCGATGGCTCCGAGGGGGCCGAGGCGATCTTCGAGGACCGCCAAGGACTCGCGCAGGCAGGACCGGACCCGGTCGGGAGCGAGGGAGAGGTCGTGGGCGATCTCCTCCACGGTGTCGCCGTCCACCGCATACCGGAGGAAGCACACCCTGTCGCGGGGTCCGAGCGACCGCAGGGCCTCGATCGTCGCGGGGGCGGGGGAGGGTAGCGGGGCTTTGACGGGTCGGTCGTGAGGCCAGAGCAACTGCCCGAGGGCGTCCCTCCGTCGCCGTCGGCAGACGGCCGTGAGATAGGTGCGGGAGACGGCCTTCCGGACGAGGTTCTCCGCCTCGTCGACGGTGATTCCCCTGGGCGGGCGGGAGAAGACGGAGACGAGCGCCTGTTCGAGGAGCGTGGACGTCCGTACGGGGTCCCCGGCGCAGACGGCGTACGCGTACGCGAGCAGCGATCTCTCCCGTTCGACCAGCACCGCATCGAGCGTCACGACTGACCCATGCCCCCGTCCCACGCGCGTCCCTTCCCTAGGAGAAGAAGCGTATCCAACCCTTCTCGCGTCCGCTCTGTCAACGCTTCAGGCCTTCGAACGATCCCATCGAATGTCAGACGTCGTCCGTAGCCTTGAAACAGGACCAGGGGCAGAACTATTCGGGCAAATGGGACGACACGCCCTCCGGAAACACTATATGTAGGTATTGATTCTCAAACAGGTACTACATATAGTGGCAAGCGGATACCCGATTCGACCGATAAACGTCAACATTCACTTGAGCAAAGGGGCCCGGATATGACCACCGCCGCAGTCGAGAACACCAAGCCCGTCATCAACGTCGCATCTTCCGTCGAGGAGTACCTGGACAGGAGCGACTGGCGGGTCAACGCCAACGCCAACCAGGGGTACTCGCTCGGGGGGCTCATCCTCAACACCGCCGGCAAGGTCATCGCGAACTACTGGCTCAGCCACGTCTACGAACCGGACGCCGGGGAGGCTCACCGCAAGGGCGACTTCCACATCCACGACCTCGACATGTTCTCCGGTTACTGCGCCGGGTGGTCCCTCAGGGCCCTGCTCGCCGAGGGCTTCAACGGGGTTCCGGGCAAGGTCGAGGCGAGCCCGGCCAAGCACTTCTCCTCGGCCGTCGGCCAGATCGTCAACTTCCTGGGCACGCTGCAGAACGAGTGGGCCGGCGCCCAGGCGTTCTCGTCCTTCGACACCTATATGGCGCCCTTCATCCGCTACGAGGGCCTGAGCTACAAGCAGGTGAGGCAGGGGGTCCAGGAACTCATCTACAACCTCAACGTCCCGTCCCGGTGGGGCACCCAGACGCCGTTCACGAACCTGACCTTCGACTGGACCTGTCCGGCCGACCTCCGCGACGAGAACCCCTTCATCGCGGGCAAGGAGATGCCCTTCACCTACGGGGAACTCCAGGACGAGATGGACATGATCAACCGCGCCTACATCGACGTGATGACGACGGGCGACGCAGCCGGCCGGGTGTTCACCTTCCCGATCCCGACCTACAACATCACCAAGGACTTCGACTGGGACAGCCCGAACACCCAGTTGCTTTTTGAGATGACGGCCAAGTACGGCCTCCCGTACTTCCAGAACTTCGTCAACTCCGACCTCGAGCCCCACATGGTCCGATCGATGTGCTGCCGGCTCCAACTCGACCTGCGTGAACTCCTCAAGCGGGGCAACGGGCTCTTCGGCTCGGCCGAGCAGACCGGCTCCGT
>CAYTLH010000110.1:0-5567 GCA_964438525.1 uncultured Demequinaceae bacterium
GCTGCCGGGGTCTTCGCCATGGAGGCCATGTGGACCCGCTTCCTCCCCCACGTCATCGAGATCAAGCGCACCATCGCCCGGGGCGACCTCGGACGCGTCGTATCGTTGGAGGCCGACCACGGCCAGTGGTTCGAGTTCGATCCCGAGTCCCGGCTCTTCAACCCCGCCCTCGCGGGGGGCGCGCTTCTGGACCTCGGCGTCTACCCCATCTCCTTCGCCCACGACCTGTTCGGCGTCCCCGAAACCGTCGCCGCCGTCGGCCAGCTCACCGAAACCGGCGTCGACGGCCAGGTGTCCGTCGTCCTCGGGTATGGGGAGCGGGCGCAGGCCACGCTCTACACGACACTGTGGTCCGCCACGCCGTGCACGGCCGTCATATCCGGCACCGAGGGCCGCATCGAGATCGACGGGTATTTCTACACCCCCACCTCGTATCGGGTCATCCGGCGCGACGGGATGACCTGGAACGTCGAGGCCCGGGTCCCGAACGGCTACGCCTACGAGGCCGCCGAGGTGGCCAGGCGGGTCTCCGCGGGGGAGACGGAAAGCCCGGCCATGACGCTCGAGGCGACCCTGGAGGTCATGAGGACCCTCGACGAGGTGCGCCGGCAGATCGGGCTCGCCTACCCCGGCGAGTAGGGCACTCCGGGGCGATCGGCCGACCGGGTTGTCGTCCGGGGTCTCCGCGGTATCGTGTGCCGGTGAGCCTTCCCCCGACCCTCCGTCGTCGTCTCAACCGACGGACCGCCCGGCTCGGGGCGGTCGTCGCCGCCGGGGGCGGGATCGGGGCCGCGGCCCGGGGATGGATCGAGGACGCCTGGCCCCCCTCCCTCGAAGCGTTTCCCGCCACCACGCTCGTCATCAACGCGACCGGGTGCCTGGCCATGGGGGTCCTCATGGTTCTACTCGAGAACACCCTTCGGGGGCGGGTCTATGCGAGGCCGTTCCTCGGGATCGGGTTTCTGGGCGGATTCACGACCTTCTCGCTCGTCGCCGACGAGACCCGGGCCCTTCTCGCCGACCGCCCCTTCCTCGCGCTGTGCTATTTCGTCGGAACCGCGGCCGTCGCCGTGGTCGCCACGGCGGCCGGATTCGCGCTGTCGTCGGCGGTATTCACCACGCGGGCCACGCCCGTCGAGCCTTAGGAGGCAGTCATGACCCTTATCACCGGACCGGCGCTTCGCCTGCAGGTCTTCGTGGGCGAAAGCGACCTGTGGCACCATCACCCCATCTACACGGAGATCGTCCATCGGGCCCACGCCGCCGGGCTCGCAGGGGCCACCGTTCTGCGGGGCATCGAGGGGTTTGGACGGTCCAATCACGTCCACACCACCCGCATCCTCTCCCTGTCGGAGGACCTCCCCGTCGTCGTCACGATCGTCGACACCGAGCAGAGGATCCGGGGCTTCCTCCCGCAGTTGGACGAACTCGTAACCGGAGGACTCATCGTCCTCGACCCGGTCGAGGTGATCCGGTACGTCGGCGGCGACGAAGACGCGTGAGCCTTGCCCTGATCGCCCTCGGGGGCGCCGTCGGTGCGCCCCTGCGCTTCGTCCTCGGCCGCGCCATCCAGGGACGGCGGGCCCGCGATTTCCCTTGGGGGACCCTGGCGGTCAACGTCCTCGGATGCCTGGTGTTGGGGGTGCTCGTGGGGGCCGGGGCAGGGGGATCGGCCCTAGCCCTCGTCGGGGTGGGATTCTGTGGGGCCCTGACCACCTTCTCCACGTTCGGGTATGAGACGTACCGGCTGATTGAGAGGCGGTCCTTCCTGCTCGCGGGGGCGAACGTCGGGGCGTCCCTGGTCGCGACGATGGCGGCCGTGGCGGGCGGGTACCTGGTGGGCGCGTGGGTGGGATAAGCCGTCGGGATCCGGAGGTACCGTAAACCCATGGCGTCTCCCGGATTCTTCATCGTCTTCGAGGGCGGGGACGGCGTGGGCAAGTCCACTCAGGCGAGCCTTCTGGCGGAATGGTTGAGGTCGGACGACGGCGGGTCCCGGGTCGTTGTGGAGGCGAGGGAGCCGGGGGGAACCGAGGCGGGCCTCGCGATCCGCACCATACTTCAGCACGGGGGGCACGTGGATCCCCGCGCCGAGGCCCTCCTGTACGCCGCCGACCGGGCCCACAACGTCGCGACGGTGGTCCTACCCGCGCTGGAGAGGGGTAACGTCGTCGTCCAGGATCGTTACGTCGACTCGTCGGTCGTGTACCAGGGCGTGGTGAGGGGCCTCGGGGACGAGGTCGCTCGCGTGTCCCGGTGGGCCACCCAGGGCCTCATCCCCGACCTGACGATCGTGCTCGACTCCCCCGCCGGGGACCGTCGCATCGTCGGTGAGCCTGACCGCCTCGAACAGGACACGGACGCAAAGGCCGAAGAGTTACGGCAGGGGTTTCTATCCCTCGCGGCCGCCGAACCCGGGCGATACGCCGTCATCGAGGCGGGCGGGTCGGTCGACGACGTCGCGGCCGAGGTCCGGGTCGCCGTCCGGGCCGCGCTCGACCGGGGCGGTCGGCGGTGAGCGTCTGGGACGAGGTCGTCGGCCAGGGGGACGCCCTGGACCCCCTCATCACGGCGGCCCGATCCGAGGATTCCATGACTCACGCCTGGCTCATCACCGGGCCGCCCGGATCCGGACGGTCCATCGCGGCCCGGGCGTTCGGGGCCGCTCTCCAGTGCGAGAAGGCCGGGTGCGGGGAGTGCCACGCGTGCCGCACCGCCGTCGGGGGAGGCCACCCCGACGTCCGGCTCGTCTCCACGGAGAAGGTCACCCTGTCCGTCGAGGAGGTGCGGCAGCTGGTCAGCCACGCCCAGTCGGCCCCGAGCGAGGGACGATGGCGGGTCATCGTCGTCGAGGACGCCGACCGTATGACCGAACGCACCTCGAACGTTCTCCTCAAGGCCGTGGAGGAACCCCCGCCCAGGACCGTCTGGGTGTTGTGCGCCCCCAGCCTCGACGACGTGGCCACGACCATCCGGTCCCGCTGCCGGGTCGTCACCCTTCGCATCCCCGAGGCAGACGTCGTCGCCGAACTCCTGATCGAACGGGACAAAGTCGAACCATCTCTCGCCCACGAGTGCGCCGTGTTGGCGCAGAGCCACATCGGCGTGGCCAAGAGGCTTGCGACGGATCCCGCCGCCCGGGAGAGGAGGGACAAGGTGCTCGGGCTCGGCATCGCGGTCCGGGGGGTCGGGGACGCCATGCTCGGAGCGGCCGATCTCGTGGCGCTCGCGGACGACGACGCCAAGGAGGCGACCGAGGTGAGGGACGCGGAGGAACGTGCGGCGCTTTACGCGACGCTCGGGGTGGGGGAGGGGGAGCGGCTTCCCCCCGCGCTCAGGGCTCAGGTGAGGCAGCTCCAGGAGGAACAGAAGAGGAGGGCGACCAGGGCCAAGAGGGACGTCCTCGACCGGGCGCTCCAGGACCTCCTTTCCTTGTACCGGGACGTGGCCGTGCTGCAGACCGGCGCCCCCGTCGCGCTCGTCAACGAACGCCACCGAGAGGGCATCGCCGCCCTGGCCGCCGACTCTGCCCTCTCCGAGACCCTCGCCCGGATGGATGCGATCGGGGTCGCCCGGGAGAGGCTCGCGGGGAATGTCGCCCCCCTTCTGGCGATCGAGGCGATGGCCCTCGCCCTCAGGCCCACGGGCGTCTGACTCGAGTAACGTTAGGTCATGACCCCGAGCCGACGTCTCGCCGTTCTCGCCTCCGCCGCGGCGGTGGTTCTCGCCGCCTGCCTCCCTCCGCTCGAGCAGGTAGCCCCCGACGATTCCACCCCCTGGCCCGGGGGCGGGGCTCGGCCCACGGCGAGCGGGGATCCGTCCGATTCCCCCGTCTACAGCCAGGATCTCGAATGGCGCGCCTGCGGGGAACTCGAGTGCACGACCATCCAGATCCCCGTCGACTGGTCCGACCCATATGGGCCGACGGCCACCCTCTCCCTCAACCGGCATCCGGCCGGCGATCCGGATGCGAGGCTCGGGACGGTCGTCATCAATCCCGGAGGCCCGGGGGGATCGGGGCTCGAGTTCCTGTCCAGCCCCTACGGGTTTCTCTCCTTCGCGGGGGATCGGCTCCTCGACCATTACGACATCGTCGGCTTCGACCCGAGGGGGGTCGGGCAATCCAGCCCCATCGACTGCGGGACGGACCAGGAGCTCGACGACTACCTGCTGAACGACGATGTCGTGACGACCGAGGCGGAGCTCGAGGCGGCCCGCCAAATCAACACGGACTTCGCCCTCGAGTGCCGGGAGTCCACGGGCCCGCTCGTGGAGAACGTCGACACCGTCAGCGCGGCGCGGGACCTGGACGTGATCCGGGAGCTGGTTGGGGACGAGCAGCTCAACTACCTCGGTTTCTCTTACGGGACTCAGCTCGGGGCCATCTACGCCGCCCTGTACCCGGAGAACGTGGGCCGCATGGTCCTCGATGGGGCCCTCGATTTCCTCCTCCCGAGCGAGGAACTGTCCCTTGGCCAGGCCTCGGGGTTCGAACAGGCCCTGATGGCGTATATCGAGGACTGCATCTCCGGTTCGGACTGTCCCCTGCCCCGCGACGCCGATGTCGCCCGACGGACCGTCGCCGACCTCATCATCGAGGCCAGGGACGAGGGGATCCCCACCGGGGGCGAGGACCTCAACGGGACCCTGATGATGTACGGGGTCGCCGCCACCCTGTACAGCGACCAATCGTGGTGGGCGTTGACCGTCGCCTTGGACGAGCTCCTCTCGAGGGGGACGGGAGAGACCATGCTGTACCTCGCGAACGAGGGATACCTCGGCCGGACGGAGGATGGACATTACCTCGACAACTCCAACGAGGCCTTCGTCGCGATCTCCTGCCTGGACACGCCCCCCCAGCCCGATCTGACCATCGCGGAGTTCCGCGCCTTCCAACGCCTCGCCGAGGAAGCCTCGCCCACCTTCGGGTGGTGGTTCGGCGCCGGGGCCGGATGCGAGGGCTGGCCGTGGTCGGCCAAGGAGACCGTCGACGACCTGAGCGCGACGGCGGACGCGGGCCCGATCATCGTGGTCGGGACCACGGGGGACCCGGCGACCCCGATCGAGTGGGCCGAGTCGCTCGCCGAGCGGATGCCCACGGCCTCGCTCCTCGTGCTCGAGGGCGAGGGCCACACGGCGTACGGCCAGTCGAACTCCTGCATCGTCGACACCGTCGACTCCTATTTCGTCGATGGGACGGTTCCGGCTTCAGGAAAGACCTGCTGACCGGCTACACTCGTACGCCGTGCCCCTTGGGCCGCGCCGCCTTAGCTCAGTCGGTAGAGCGATTCACTCGTAATGAATAGGTCATCGGTTCGATTCCGATAGGCGGCTCCATCGGGGGGTGGGACGGGGGTCTGGCACCTACCCACAATCGAAGCTGGCGTCGACGCGTATTCCTGTGACAGGAACCTGGGGGTCCTGGTAGCGTCGGCGGCATCTGAAAGGGGCAGGGAGCATGATGAATCGTCGGTGTGCGTTTGTGGTGGGAGTGGCGCTGGCCGTCGTAGCGCTGTCGGCCTGTACAAATGAGGCCGCGACGCTCAAGGCGCTACAAAGCGACCCGA
>CAYTLH010000111.1:0-9000 GCA_964438525.1 uncultured Demequinaceae bacterium
CCGACGTTGTTCCCCCTCGCCGCATAGTGGAGGGCGGTGTCCTCGTTCCGGTCCCCCACAGTGAGGCTCGCTCCGGCGTCGACCAGGAGCGTGATCGTCTCGGCACCGCCGTTGGCCCCCGCCAGCATGAGCGGGGTCTCACCCCAGAGGCCTGTCGCATCCACCTCGGCTCCCTGGTTCAGGAGGTAGGTCACGATGTCGGACTTCCCCGCGTTGGCGGCGATGTGAAGAGGGGTGTACCCGCCCCCATGTATCGGGGAGATTCCGGCTCCGAGATCGGCCGAGAGCTCAAGGCCCGCCGCAACCGCCGATTCGACGGCGTCGAGGTCATCGGCAAGGATGGCGGCCCTGGCTTGTGGCTCGAGCGGCTGGGACGCGTCGATGACGATCCCGTCGCCGGGGGTGGACGATGCCTCGGTCTCCGCGCACCCCCCAAGGGCGCAGGAGAAGAGGCCGGCGGCGGCGAGCACCACTGCGGATCGCTTCACCATGGTCGGGTCCTCCATTCGCGTCGGATATCGATCCAAGCGATCCCAGGATGCCGGGCAGCCCGAACGGCCGGGGGACCGAACGCGAACCGTTATCGAACGGTGATGCCATTCGGCGACACTTCCCGGAGTCAGGAGACCATGTGCCGCAGCGGCGGGACCAGGCCTCCCTTGGAGAAGGTGAGGATCGCCGCCTCCTGCTCGGCGTCTAGCTCGATTGGCCGGCGAGCGGGGCGGGCGGTACGTCCCGGGGAGGCCGAGACCATGAGGAACGAAACGACGCAATCCTGACACGCATCGCCCCGGACGGCACACGAATCGCAGTCGATCTTCATGCTTCGACGATACGACGGGGGTCCGACACGGCTTCTCCCGACGCCGGCCTGTCGGAGACCGGAGCTACGGTCGTCCTATGACCCCCACGGCCGTCGATGGGGCCGCGGCCACCCAGCCGGCCCTCGAGGACGTCGGCGAGCCTTTATCGGCCGTCACCTTCGTCATCGTCGACTTGGAGACCACGGGAGGCTCGCCTCGATCGAGCGCCATCACGGAGGTCGGGGCCGTCAAGACCCGGGGAGGCGAAACCGTCGGGGAGTTCCAAACCCTGGTCGATCCCGGCATGCCCATCCCCCCGATGATCACCTCCCTCACCGGGATCACCAACGACATGGTCAAGGGCGCCCCGACCATCGCCCAGGTCCTCCCCTCCTTCCTGGAGTTCCTGGGGGACGCCGTCTTGGTCGCGCACAACGCCCCCTTCGACCTCGGCTTCCTCAAGGCGGCCTGCCGCGACCAGCACTACCCTTGGCCCGGAAACACCGTCGTCGACACGGTCACGCTGGCTCGCCGGGCGACGACGAGCGAGGAGGCCCCGAACAAGAGACTGGGGACCCTCTCCCGGGTGTTCGGCACGAGCGTCTCCCCCAACCACCGAGCCCTCGATGATGCCCGGGCGACTTCGGAGATCCTCCACGCCTTGCTCGAACGCGTTGCGGCCTGGGGGATCACCCACCGCGAAGACCTCGCCGCCCTCCGCAACCCCGTTCCGACGAAGATCCGCCGCAAGGCCCCGATGGCGGAGGGTCTCCCGGCACTCCCCGGTGTGTATGTCTTCCGGGACCACGCGGGGGAGCCGCTGTACATCGGAACGTCGAAGAACATCCGCTCCCGGGTCAAGACGTATTTCACGTCCGGCGAGCAGAGGCGGGCCATCAGGGAGATGCTCGAGATCGCCGAATCGGTCGACGGCCACCCGATGCCCACCGAAATCGAGGCCAACGTCATGGAACTCAGGCTCCTCGATCGACATCGACCCCGGTACAACCGACGGTCCACCCGCCCGGACCGGACGGTATGGGTGCGCCTGACGGATGAGGCATACCCGCGGCTGAGCGTGGTCCGCTCCGTGTCGGAGGAGGCCATCCACATCGGACCCATAAGCGGTGCCACCGCGGCCCGGGCCGCGGTCGAGGCGATCCACGAGGTCCTTCCGGTCCGCACCTGCGTGACCCGCCTCCCCCGAGGCCCCCGGCCGGGGGCGAGGGCCTGCGTCCTCAAGGACCTCGGCTCATGCTCGGCCCCCTGCGTCTCGGGCGACGCCGGAGGCTACTCCGAGGTCGTCGAGGCCCTGCGGGGGGTGCTGAATGACGACCCTTCGCCGGTGGTCGCCGCCTTGGCCAAACGCATCGACGAGTACTCCACGAGGCTCGAATACGAACGGGCCGCCGACCTCAGAAACGGAATCAGCGCCCTCATCCAGGGGGCGACCGACGCCCAGGACTTCGCCGCGTTACGCCGATGCACCATCGTCGCCGCCCGGCCGGAGGGAGAGGCCTGGGACGTCGTCTCCCTCTCTCGCGGAGGGCTGGTGGGCTCCCTCAAGGTGTCCGACTCCGCGCCCGCTGCCCTGGAGGAGGCGGCGGACGCCCTCCTTGAGGATCGTGCCGATCCAGACACCCCCACCCTTCCAGAGGAGACCTACCTGGCGATCGCCTGGCTCGCGGCCCCCGAGGCGAGGCTGCTCCGCATCGAGGGCGAATGGTCCCAGCCCGTCCGGGGGGCCGCCAGGCATCGCTCGTGGGTGGAGGCGCGCCGGGACGATCGCGCCCAAGTGTGGAACGCCTATTCCGGCCTATACCCGAGGGTCTAGGCCCCCCGGCCCGGGCCGCCGTCAGGCCTTGCAGGCGGCCACCCAACGTTCCAGGACATCGGCCGCGGCACCATCGTCGATCGCCTTCGCCGCGTGAGTCATCCCCGCCTTGAACCTCGAGGCGAGGCTGCCGGAGCCGGTCCCCTCCAGTGCCCCGTCGGCCACAAGGCCGGCGGCGGCGTTGAGGACGATCGTGTCCCGCGCCGGGCCCTTCTCCCCCTTGAGGACCTTCATGGCGATGGCGGCGTTCTCCTCGGCCTCCCCGCCCGCGAGATCCTCGACCTTGATCGGGTCGAGCCCGAGGTCGTTCACGGGATCCAGGAGGGTCTCCGTGACCTTTCCGTCCCGAACCTCCCATACGTCCGCGGGCGACGTGCCCGCCAGTTCGTCGAGTCCGTCGAGGCTCCGGAACAGGAGCCCTTCCCGTCCTTGGTCCGCCAGCACCCCGGCCATGATCGGACTGAGGACGAGGCTCGCCGAGCCGATGGCGGACGCGGCCGGCTGGGCGGGATTCGTCAGGGGCCCGAGGATATTGAAGGTCGTCGGGACCCCGAGTTCCTTGCGGATCGGACCGGCGAAACGCATGGCAGGATGGAACACCGGAGCGAAGCAGAAGGTGATGCCCACCTCCCTGGCGATCTCCTCCACCCTCTCGGGGGGCAACTCCAGGTCGACCCCCAACGCCGCCAACATGTCCGCGGCCCCGCACTTGGATGAAGCCGCGCGGTTGCCGTGCTTCACGACGGTCGTGCCCGTGCCCGCCACGACGATCGACGCCGTCGTGGAAATGTTGATCGTGTGCCGGCCGTCGCCGCCGGTCCCCACGACATCGACCGCCCGGCCGGGGACATCGATCCGGTGCGCGTGTCCGAGCATGGCCTCCGCGAGTCCGGTCACCTCCTCGACGGTCTCCCCCTTGGTGCGGATGGCGGCCAGGAATGCCGCAACCGCCACCGGCGGCGCCTCATCGGCGAGGACGCGATCCATCACCCACGCCGTGTCGTCCTTGGTCAGGTCATTCCGCCCCATCAGGCGGCTCAGAACATCGGGCCACGTTGCCATGATTTCCCCTGCTTCCGCGCCGAAGCGCTAATCGTTGCGTGCGGCGGCGGGCTCGACGAAACCTTCGACCGCTGCCTTCATCTCGAATGGATCCACGGGATGGAAGACCATCTTGTCCGCCTCCGACCAGGTGGCGAGCCACGCGTCGTCACGGCGCCCCACGAGCACGAGCACGGGCGGACAGTGCCGAACCTCGTGCTTGAGTTGGCGGCAGATGCCCATCCCCCCCGCCTTGGCGGCTTCCCCGTCGAGGATCAGGAGGTCATACTGGCCCTCCTCGACCGCGGACACGACGACGGGGTGGGTGGCGACCTCGGTCCAGCGGACCGTCCGGCCCCCGAGGGTGTTCCCGACCGCGACGCGAACCGAGTCCCGAACGTTCCGGTCGTCGCTGTACATGAGGATCCGGATGCTGGGGGCGAAACTGTCCTTCTCGGGCGCTGCGGCGCGGTCGCTCATGGCGCCATTCTGGCACGGTCCGACGGGGTGCGGCACCGATGCTCCACTTTTCGACCGAAATGGGAAAGAATGGGGGCGTTCGGGCCGGAGGGGTCCGGGGAATGGGTCTCCCGTCCCGCTGGTTGCAGTATTCGAAGTTGCACACCCACCCAACTGAGGCCGACGAGGACTCGGCCTGGAGGAGGAATTCTATGGCCGTCTACTCCCTTCCCGATCTGCCCTACGACTACGGAGCCCTCGCCCCCCATATCTCGGGCGAGATCATGGAACTCCACCACTCCAAGCACCACGCCGCCTATGTCAAGGGCGCCAACACCGCCCTCGAACAGACGGCCGAGGCCCGGGACAAGGCCGCCCTCGCCACCATCCCCATGCTGGGGAAGAACCTGTCCTTCAACCTCGCCGGACACATCAACCACTCCGTCTTCTGGACGAATATGTCACCCGACGGCGGGGACAAGCCCGCCGGCGAATTGGCGCAGGCGATCGAAGACCAGTTCGGCTCGTTCGACGCGCTCAAGGCCCAGTTCACGACGACGGCCTTGACGATCCAGGGGTCCGGCTGGGCGATCCTGGCCTGGGATTCCGTCGGGTCGAAGCTCGTGATCGTCCAGCTGTACGACCACCAGGGCAACCTCCCCGTCGGCCTCGTCCCCCTGCTCCTGCTCGATATGTGGGAGCACGCCTTCTACCTGCAGTACAGGAGCGTCAAGGCCGACTACGTGTCGGCCTGGTGGAACGTCGTCGACTGGGGCAACGTCCAGGATCGCTTCGGCCGCGTCGGCAAGGCGACCGGGCTGATCGTTCCGTAGCCCCGGGGGCGGTCATCAGAGACGACGAAGGGGCCCGGTGCGCTGGCACCGGGCCCCTTCGTCTCTAGTGTGGCCATATCTTCGTCGGGTTACCTCCGGCTAGGCGCTCGGGCTCGGCTCCGGCTCGGGCGAGGCGCTCGGGCTCGGTTCCGGCTCATCTCCCTCGTCGTCGTCCCCGCCGTCCTTGATGAGATCGGCGAAGATCAGATCGTACTGGGCGCAGAAGGCGTCGATGTCGATCTGGAACTGCTCGGGCAGGCTGGAGTTGATCTTGTTGAGGATCACCCCGAGGGCTGCCGACTGGGGCACCTGCTCCTTGTGCTCGGCGAGTCTGGTGGCCACCTTGACCATGGTTTCCTGACGGACGTACGTGCCCCACGTGCCGCCGTTGGCCTTGATCTCTTCGCGTAGTTGGGCTCGCTCCTCCCTCAGGACGCGCTTCTCTTCCCTGGCTTGGATGCAGGCCTTGGAGACCCGGGTCTTCTCCGGTATCACCTTCCCGTTCTTCAAAACCTTCTCGGGTTGGACGACGATGACGCAGTTGGCGCCGGCCGAGCCGTTCCCGTTGTCTACGACCGATGGCTCGGGCGAGGGGGTGTCGCCCGGATCGTCGTCCGCCACGGCCGCTGGGCCGGCGAGGGCGAACATTGACACCCCGGCGACGACCGCGAGGGCCCGGGCGATCCTCTTCTTCTCCAGCATGATGACCTCCAACGATGGTGCTGGTTTCCTATTCATCCTCGCCATCGCCGGCCGGACACGAAAGGTTACGGACAATGGGATTCGTCACACGGTAGGTTGGCGACATGACACCAGGTGGCGGTCGCGTCTTCCTCGACGCCTCGGGCAGCGCGCCGATGAGCGCCCGGACGAGGGAGGCTTACCTCGCCGCCATCGACGAGGGGTGGGCCGACCCGGAACGCCTTCACCACGAATCCCGCCGGGCCCGGACCCTGCTCGATAAGGCGCGTGAGGCCATCGCGGAGGTGCTGGGCTCCCCGACCGAGCGGACCCTGCTGGTACCGACGTTCGGACTCGCCTTCGACCGGGCGATCGGGGGCATAACCGCCGCCAGGCGCGGAAGGACGAGGGTCGTCGCCTCGGCGATCGAACGTCGACCTCTTCTCAGGATCGCGAACCGCCTAAGCGCCTCCGTCACCCTCGTCCCCGTCGACGACGACGGCCGCCTCGACCTCACGACCTTCGCAGACGTGCTCGACGGCGACGTCTCCCTCGTTGCGGTCCAACACGCCAATCAAGAGATCGGCACGATCCAGAAACTGGAGGCC
Organism: uncultured Demequinaceae bacterium; assembly: GCA_964438525.1. Lineage (GTDB taxonomy): Bacteria > Actinomycetota > Actinomycetes > Actinomycetales > Demequinaceae > JAFGBM01. The sequence goes on from CAYTLH010000111.1 coordinate 6,260, forward strand.
GTCCACTCCCTCACCCAGCGCGCCCAGCTGCCCCTCGTGGTCGACGCGACCACGAGCATCGGCCACGTCGACCCCCCCAGCCACTGGGACGCCCTCGCCGCCGACCCGTCGGACTGGGGGGCGCCCCGGGGGGTCGCCATCGTCGCCTTCGCACCCGCAATCACCTGGATGCCCGTCCCCCCGATCGTCGCGAACAAGGTCAACGTCCCGGCGGCTCTCGCCGCGGCCGTGGCGCTGAAGGAGCGGGAGGATAAACGCGCCGAGGCCACGACGCGCCTCAAGAGTCTGACCAGCCGGCTGCGGAACGCCATCCGGGTCATGAAGGGGGCCAGCGTGATCGGCGACCCCACGATCTCCCTCCCGCATGTGGTGACGGCCGTGTTCGACGGCGTCGATGGGGAGGCGCTGGCGAGCGCACTCGACCGGGAGGGGTTCGCGGTGGCGTCGGGGTCGGCGTGCACGACGGAGCCGTCGCCGGAAAGCCACGTGCTCAAGGCCCTCGGAATCGCCACGCTCGGAAACCTCCGGATCAGCCTTCACCCCAGGATCGCGGACACCGATATCGACCGGTTCCTGGCGACGCTGAGGAAGATCCTGAGCGAGATGTCGATGCCGCTCGGTGGCTAAGGCCCTACCTTCACCCACCCGCGCTTCTCAGAAGGCGGTCCGGCCCGTGAACTCCGCCTCGGAGATGGCGGTGAAGTCCCGCCCGCCGTGCTCGCTCGTGCCGTGAATCGTCAGGCGCGCCCAATTCGTGGCCACGTCGACGGAGATGGTCTGCATCGTCGGATCGTCGTCGAAGACCTGGGCGACCGAGGAACCATCCGCGAAGTCCCACACGACCGTCTCGACCCGACGGTTCTGTTCGAAGCGGTCGACGTCGCTGACGGGGTCGATCTTCGCGTATCCCGGGACAAGGCCGAGTTCCGTGAGACGGACTACCTCCCCGAAGTCGAACACGATCTGCACCCCATTGGAGTCCCCCGCGATCCTCCATGCCGTCGTTAGGTCGTCGTCGACGATGTTCTCAGGTCGGTAGGAGGTGGGGTTGCCTTCCGCGTCCGTCGAGTTGGGTGCGGAGTCGGTCGCCTGCACCCCAATCGGGACGATCGTCTGCTCGGGGCCCCACTCGCTCACTCCTCCCGACACGGTCCGGGACAAGTCCTCCCCCGGCGTCTCCTCGCTCGAGTCTCCACTGCCGCATGCCGAGAGGGCGAGGGCTAGGGCGGCGAACCCCGCCAGGCCCATCATTCGTCGATTCGTACGCATGCTTTCACGCTAACCTCTCGATGATCAGGTGGAAACGGTGCCGGGGACGGGGACGTTGCCTCCGTGGGCTAGTCGGCGAGGGGGCCGTATACGAGCGATATACCCTCCGATCGCAGCAAGGCCTCGAAGCCCTCAAGGTCGAGTTCGGACGCCCAAAGCCCTACCCTGCTTCGGTAGAAGCCGCTGGGGGCCTCAATCCGCAATCGGATGTATTGCCTACGGCCCCTCCCCAAGGCCCACCTCTCTTTCACGACCGAAAGGCGTACCTCGTCGCCCCTCCTCACGATCAGGGGATCGTGCTTATCGAGGCGAGGACCCTGCTTGGTGACACGCACCCGGCCATGCCGGATGCCCATGTACCGAACGGGGGCGACGGCCACACCTGACCCCTCCCGCACGAGGGCCGCGATTGGGCTTTTTCGTTGCAGTACGGCGATTCTCCAGGCGTAGAAACTCACGACCCACGCATACAAGGCGACCCATAGGAGGAATACGGCCAGGGATATCCAGCGGAACTCGTACCAGTCATGGGATGCGGCGGGATCCGCAAACCACGAGAAGCCTATAAGCACTCCCACCCCAACGAGAAAGAGCGAGTAGTAGACGATGGCGAGAACGCTGAATCCCCTCAGGCAGGGCACCTCTGGCTTGGCGAATACACCAGGTTCCGAGGGCCGCGACCGAAGAGCCGCGGCATCGAAAAAGTCCGGCACTCTCCAAGGTTAACGTCTGGGATGAAAGGGGACAGGCTCCCGGAGACTCCATGCATCTCTGTGGGAGAATGCGCATATGAGCGCAACGTTCGTGGAACCGAAGCCGTCCGCCCTCATGCTCCTCGGCTTGGGCAAGGACGACGGGGCCGAGCGCGGCGTGGACTGCCCCGGGGGCCTTCCCTCCCCTTCGGATCCGGACCTCGTCGAACGGGCCGCCACCGCCAAGGCCGCCCTGGGAGAGCGGGCGTTCATCCTCGGCCACCACTACCAGCGGGACGAGGTCATCCAGTTCGCCGACACCACGGGAGACTCCTTCAAACTCGCCCAGGAGGCGGCCGCCCGGCCCGAGGCCCAATACATCGTATTCTGCGGCGTCCACTTCATGGCGGAAAGCGCGGACATCCTCACCTCAGACGACCAGGTTGTCATCCTCCCGGATATGGCCGCCGGGTGTTCGATGGCGGACATGGCGAATATCGCCCAGGTCGAGCGGGCCTGGGAGGACTTGACCGAGGCGGGGGTCGCCGAACGCACGACCCCCATCACCTATATGAACTCGACGGCCGCCATCAAGGCGTTCTGCGGGCGCCACGACGGGGCGGTCTGCACCTCCTCGAACGCGGAAACCGCGCTCCGATGGGCCTTCGACCAGGCCGGTGGGCTGGACGGGGACGGCAAGGTCCTCTTCCTGCCCGACCAGCACCTCGGCCGGAATACCGCCATCCTCTCCCTCGGGATGAGCCTCGACGACTGCGTCGT
>CAYTLH010000112.1:0-7137 GCA_964438525.1 uncultured Demequinaceae bacterium
GTGATCGCCGTCGAGCGTTCCGCTGGTCTCGGTCGTGTAGTCCTGAGTCAGGTCGGTCACGTAGACCGTGACGACGTCCCCCTCTTGGCTCCACGCGAACTCGTAGTTCGGGTCGTCACTCACCCATTCGTCGTAGTCGACGGCGTATGACCGTAGCGCGGCCCCCGCATCGAAGTACATTTGATATTCGTCTCCGAAGTTGTCGGTTCCATCCCAGCGGGTTCCGACGATGCTGTCTGACGAGTCCCCGTCGGCACTCGACGACGAACAGGCGGCGAGAGTCGCGGCGAGTACCACCACGACGACGCGGGCGATCATGCGGCGCTTGGTTGCCTTCTCCATAGCAGCGACGGTAACACGGAGGGCAGCCCCACATCTGAGCCCCCGCGAGAAAGGATCCGGTCGGACCCCCACGTGATGGGCCCGACCGGACGACCATGGGGGCCGCCCCTAGCGAAGGGCCCGATTCACAGCCGACACCACGGCCCTGAGGCTCGCGGTCGTGATCGACGGGTCGATGCCGACGCCCCACAGGATGTCGTCCCCGATCTGGCACTCCATATACGCGGCGGCCTTCGCGTCGCCCCCCTCGCTCATGGAGTGTTCGGCGTAGTCGAGGACCTCAAGCGTGACGCCCCGCTCCTTGAGGGAGTGGAGGAACGCGTCCACCGGTCCGTTGCCCTCGCCCTTGACGGTGACGTCCTTGCCCTGGTCCACGAGATCCGCCTCCAAGGTGTCCGGGCCAGTGTCGGACGATGTCGCCCGGGTTCCGTGCAGCCGGAATCGGCCCCACTGCTTGTCCGGATCCTCGGCCGGCAGGTATTCGTCGCGGAAGATCTCCCAGATCTCGTCGGAGGAGATCTCATGCCCCGTCGTATCCGCGTGCCGCTGAACCACGTGGGAGAACTCGATCTGGAGCCGGCGGGGCAGGTCGAGGTGCCAATCCTCCTTGAGAAGGTAGGAGACCCCTCCCTTCCCGGACTGGGCGTTGACCCGGATGACGGCCTCGTACGACCGGCCGACGTCCTTGGGGTCGACGGGCAGGTACGGCATCGCCCACTCGAGATCCCGAACCGGGATCCCGGCCGCCTTCGCCTTCTTCTCCCGCGCCTCGAAGCCCTTCTTAATGGCGTCCTGGTGCGAGCCCGAGAACGACGTGTACACCAGGTCGCCGCCGTAGGGCGATCGCGGGTGGACATCCATCTGGGTGCAGTACTCGACGGTCCGGCGGATCTCGTCGATGTCGCTGAAGTCGATCATCGGGTCGATGCCCTGGCTGAACAGGTTGAGGCCCAGGGTCACGAGGTCGACGTTGCCGGTCCGCTCCCCCTGGCCGAACAGGCAACCCTCGACCCGGTCCGCTCCCGCCATGACGGCGAGCTCGGCGGCGGCCACGGCGCATCCGCGGTCGTTGTGCGGGTGGACGCTCAGGCAGACCGCGTCGCGGCGGCTGAGGTTCCGACCCATCCACTCGATCTGGTCGGCGAAAACGTTCGGCGTCGCCCGCTCGATGGTCGCCGGCAGGTTGAGGATGATCTCCCGGCCTTTCTCGGGCTGCCACACGTCCATGACCCCCTCGCACACCTCGAGCGCGAAGTCGAGCTCGGTGTCGATGAAGATCTCGGGCGAATACTCGTAGCCGACGATCGTCTCGTCCGGAAGGATCTTTTCCGCGAACGCCACCACGTCCTGGGTTCCCGCCGTCGCGAGCTCCTTCGTGGCGGCCTTGTCGTTGCGGAAGACGACCTCGCGGAAGAGGGGGGACGTGGCGTTGTACAGGTGGACGGTGGCGCGCGACGCGCCGACGACGGATTCGACCGTCCGCTGGATGAGGTCGGTCCGGGCCTGGGTCAGGACCGAGACGGTGACGTCGTCGGGGATGGCGTCCTCCTCGATGAGCGACCGGACGAAGTCGAAGTCGAGTTGGCTGGCGGACGGGAATCCGACCTCGATCTCCTTGTAGCCCATCTTCACCAGGAGGTCGAACATCCGACGCTTCCGGACGGGGTTCATGGGCTCGATGAGGGCCTGGTTGCCATCCCTCATGTCGGTCGAGAGCCAGCGGGGGGCCTGAGTGATGCGGGCATTCGGCCAGGTGCGATCGGGAAGATCGACGCCCTGGAAAGGCCTGTACTTATGGATGGGCATGCCGGACGGCTTCTGAGCCTTCTGGGCTTTGGTGTCGTGTTTCATGGTGTTCCTTCGTCTCGATTCGGTTGGTTCGGCCGGCACACCAACCTCCGCGACGGGGAACCGGCCTAGTGGGCCTCGTCGCGGCAACGAAGGAGCAGCGAGCGCTGCCGAGCGCGCATGCGTTCAGGGTAGCGGATGTTCGCGGCGATGTGCACCGCCGCACTGCATCATGATCGGATGATCAGTGCCTCCCTCAAGGCCCAGCCCGCGCATCCGACGACCGCGATCACGAAGCAGACCACGATGGCGCCGGGGATGGGCGACCACGCCAACAGGTCCGAGAAGGCCGAGAAGGGGTTGGCCCACCGCGAATCGCCGTAGTGATACGAGATCGCCCGGACGAAGGACACTAAGGAGAAGACGACCGCAAACACTCCCACATACACGGGAAGCCTTACCGATCTGCGCACGAACGTCGACAGCCCCAGCATCCCGATGACCATGATCGGGGTGATGTACGCGTAGAGGTACCGTCCCTGGATCCCGGACGCGATCCCGGTCGTGATGGCGAAACGCAGGGCCTCGCCGATCATGATGAGGAGGGCCAAGGCGACGGGGGCCGCCATGACCGTCAACGTCGTCCGCTTGACCCCGATCCGCTTGGCCCGGACGAAGGCAAAGACGATGCAGGCCAGCAGGAGGAGGATGAGGACGGAGGGGACCCATTGGGGGTAGGCGCTGGTGCCGGTCTTGATCGACATCAACGACCAGAATCGGGTGGGGAATAGACCATTGAACCGCTGGACCACCGTCATCGCCGCTTCCCCGAAGGGCACCGGTTCAGGGAGAGGTTCCCTGTGTCCCGAAGGCTGAAGGGTCCCGTAGAGGAAGAGGTTGCGGATCCACCACCATCCCCCCACCAGGGAGATCCCGGAGAAGACCGCGAGCGGCACACCGGCCTTCCGGACAGACTTCTCCCGGACACCCGCCGTCACGTAGGCGATCACCACGACCGCTACCAGGGGTAGGGCCCAGGCCTTGGCTAGGAGGGCGACGGCCGCCGCCACCCCGGCCCAGGCGGCCGTCCGCACCCTGAGGTCTCCGGTCAGGACCGAGACCAGCCCGAGCGACAACCAGGCCCCCGCGATGGCGAGAAGGTTGTCGTTGTTGACCGTCCCGCCGACGAAGGCCAGTTGAGGCACCGCGCATATCGCCAGGGCCGAGGCGACCATGACGGGGGGCCCCGCCCCCAACCGGCGCGCCATCGCCGCCGCGACCAGCGGAAGCGGACAGACGAGCAGAACGGACACGAGCCGGAAAAACCACATCTCCGTATCCCAGGGCAGATCCTTGGTCGCTGAATGGACCGAACCGACGATCATCGAATACAACGGAGGATGCTGGCTTGCCTTGTTGTATCGGTAGGAGGCCTCCTGCCCCAACTCATCGAACGACAGGTCGATCCGCACTTCGTCGGCGTCGGCGGCCGTCAAGGACGGGAGGACAACGTACGACTCCATGTACAGTCGGTACCCGGACGCCACCCGAGCCTCCAGCACCCCGTCGACCAGGTACATCTCCTTGAAACCCGGCCAGTCGTGGTTCTCGGACCAGTACAGGGCGGCGGACACGTGATCGGCTTCGTCGGGCCCCCTGAACATGGGGATGGCGACCGACCACATCACCAGCATCGCCCAGAAGAAAGCGGTCGCGGCCCAGACGGCTCGGGGCACCCCACGGAGGAGGGGAGGCACGCGGCTACGCCCGCCCTCGGCCGGTGACGGGCTTGAGGACCTCGGCCAGAACCCAACCCGCACACCCGAGCAGGACGACGACGAAACAGATCACGATGGCCCTCGGGATGGGCGACCACGCCAGGAGGTCCGAGAAGGCCGAAAAGGGATTGGTCCACCGGTACTCGCCGTAGTGATACGAGATCGCCCGGGCGAAGGACACCAGGGAGAAGACGACCGCAAACGCCCCCACATACGCGGGGAGCCTCGCAGGTCTGCGCACGAACGTCGACAGCCCCAGCATCCCGACGACCATGATCATCGTGATGAACGCATACAAATACCGTCCCTGGATGCCCGACGGTATCCCGGTCGTGGTGGCGAAGCGAAAGGCCTCGCCGATCATGATGAGGAGGGCTAAGGCGACGGGGGTCACCATGACCGCCAGCGTCGTCCACTCGACCCCGATCCGCCTCGCCCGGATGAAGGCAAAGACGATGCAGGCCAGCAGGACAAGGATGAGAACGGAAGGGACCCATTGGGGGTAGGCGCTGGTGCCGGTCTTGATCGACATCGTCGACCAGAACCGGGAGGGGAACAAACCGCTAAACCGTCGGTATACCTTGCCGACCGCCTCCCAGAAGGGCACCGGTTCGGGGAGCGGCTCGGTGTGTCCAGACGGCTGAAGGGTCCCGTACACGACGAGGTTGTGGATCCACCACCACCCGCCCGCCAGGGAGACGGCGGTGAAGAGCGCGAGCGGCGCCCCGGCCTTCCGGACGGACCTCTCCCGAACGCCCGCCATCATATAGGCGGCCACGACGACCGCGACCAAAGGCAGGGCCCACGCCTTGGCCAGGAGGGCGACGGCCGCCGCTGCCCCAACCCACGCCGCGGTCCTGAGGCGTAGGTCACCGGTCAGGACCACCACGAGACCGAGCGCCAACCATGCCCCCGCACCGATGAGAAGGTTGTCGTTGTTGACCGTCCCGCCGACGACGGTCAGTTGGGGCACGGCGCAGATCGCCAAGGCCGAGGCGATCATGACGGGGGGCCCCGCCCCCAACCGGCGCGCCATCGCCGCCGCGACCAGGGGGAGGGGACAGACGAGCAGGACGGATACGAGCCGGAAGAACCACATCTCCGTATCCCAGGGCAGGTCCCCGGTCGCGGAATGGACCGAACCGACGATCATCGAGTACAGAGGAGGATGCTGGGATGCCTTGTTGTTCTCGTATGAGGTCGCCCGACCCAATTCGCTGAAGGACAGGTGCACCCGGACCTCGTCCGCGTCGGCCGCCGCCAGAGTCGGACGGATGACAGGCGGATCCGTGTACCACCGGAATCCCGACACCTGCCGCGCCTCGAGCACCCCGACTACCATGGGCATTTCCTTGAATCCGGGCCAGTCGTGGTTCTCCGACCAATACAGCGCGGCGGACACGTGGTCACCTTCGTCCGGCCCCCTGAACATCGGGATGGCAACCGACCACATCACGAGCATCGCCCAGAAGAGGGCGGTCGCGGCCCAGACGGCTCGGGGCAAGCCACGGAGGAGGGGAGGCACTCGGCAAGGATATCGGGGGCGGCTTCAGGGTCTCCACCGATGGCGACCGTTCTCGGTCCAGGCGATAGTGGATCCATGCCCCCCGCCCCAGTTGCCAGGCGCGCCATTGGCGGAATCGCCCCGGGCCTTGCCCTATTCCTGATCGCCCCCATCCTCGGAGAGCTGATCTCTGGGCATATGACGCCCTGGGAGTTCCTCAACCCGATCTCCTGGCTGCTCATGGCGATGCCCTACGGCCTGGGCGCCCTGGTGTGCCGGGAACTCATCGTCCGCTGGGACAAGGGGTGGTGGAGCCTCATGTCCCTCGGGGTGGCTTATGGGCTCTACGAGGAGGGGGTCGTCGCGCGGTCCCTGTACGACCCCCGATGGTCGGAGATGGGCTCGCTCGCGGAGTACAACCACGTGGCTGGCCTCAACTGGACGTACACCGAGGTTCTCCTCCACTTCCACACGACCGTCAGCATCCTGGCGTCCGTCACCCTGGTGCAGGTCATCTTCCCCGCCCGCAGGCGCGAGTCGTGGATCGGTCCCCGCGCGTTCTGGGGGTGCGTCACCGGCCTGCTCCTCTGGACCCCCGCCATCATGGGCGTCCAACTCCTCATCGACGACCCGGACTTTCCGTTCTTCTTCCCTCCCCTCGGCTACTTCGTCGCCACCCTCGCCGCCATCGCCGGCTGCATTATTCTCGCCCGAAGGCTCCCGCGTCCGACGGCGCCTCCCCAGACCCGTCTCGTCCGTCGCCCCCTCGCCTTCGGCGTCCTCGGCGCGGTCAACATGCTCACCGTCTTCGTCACCGTGTTCGCCGTCCCGGAATGGGACTCCCCGCCGCCGCTGATCGCGTCCGTCCTGACCGTCCTCGCCCTCGACGCGGGGACAGTCTGGCTCATCTCGCGATGGTCGGGGCGGCTCGCCGCCTGGGATGACCGCCACGTGTTCGCCCTCGTCGCGGGCCAGCTATCCTTCTTCGCAGCCTACGGCGTGCTCGCGGACATCGACGAGGGATTCCAGGGACGGACCCTTGTGGCGGTCGCGACCGCCCTGGGCCTAGCGTGGATCCGGCGACGCCTCCCACGCCGAGCGGGCATCGCCGCCGCGGTAGGCCCCTGACTCCAGCCTCGGTCGACTACGAAGGCTCCTGAAGGTCGGGGAACCATACCCCGATCTCGTAGTGGGCCGACAGGGGGGCGTCGGAACCGTGGATGAGCGTGTGGAAGATGGGAGCGTCCCACTGACGGGCCAGATCTCCCCGGATGGTGCCGGGCGCGGCCGTCGTCGGGTCCGTCCCCCCCATGAGAGCCCGTACCCCCTCGACCACCCGTTCTCCCTCCACGACGGCGGCGATGCTTGGGCCGGAGAGCATGAAGGCGATCAAGGCGGGGAAGTATTCCTTCCCCCGGTGGGACTCGTAGTGCCTTTCGAGGGTGCCCCTCGTGGGTCGACGCATGTCGAGGGCGACGATGTCATACCCCTTCGTCTCGATGCGTCTTAGGATCTCCCCGGTCAAGCGTCGGCGGATGGCGTCGGGCTTGATGAGGACGAGTGTGCGTTCCGTCATGACGACAAGACTATCCGGTCACACCCCGAGGGGAAGGGAAATGCCGCTCCCTTCCTCTCGGGCCTCCGTGTCGCGGCTCGGGCGTTAAACCTCGCCCCCGGCCTCCGCGATGATCTCGGCGATCTCGGGGAATCCGTTCTGTACGGCCC
>CAYTLH010000113.1:0-6495 GCA_964438525.1 uncultured Demequinaceae bacterium
CCTTCGACTCCGCTGCCTCGATCTCGTCAAGGAAGGCGTCGATGACCCGGCTCTGGCGTGCCTCGTCGTCGAGGGACTCTTGGATGACGCGAGAGGCGAGGTCGACCGCGAGTTCACCCACCTCCGATCTCAGGGCGGTGATCGCCTGCTGACGTTCGGCCGCAATCTGCTTCTCGGCGGTCTGGGTGACGTGCTCGGCGTCCTCGAGGGCCTGCCGCCGAGCCGTTTCGAGGATTTGGACCGCTTGCTCCCGGGCCTGCTCCCGGATCCGGGCGGCGTCCTGGCGTGCCTCGATCAACTGCTGCGAATACTCCTCCAGGGCGAGCGATGCCTGCCGTTGGGCGGCCTCGGCCTTCTTTAGGCCGCCCTCGATCAACTCCGTGCGCTGGTCCAGGATCTTCTGGAACCTGGGCATGATCCAGTACAGGAAGGCGCCGACGATGAAGGCGAACACGACGAACGACCACAGGAGGTCGTAGTTGTTCGGCAGGAGGGGGTTCGGTTTGGACTCCCCCTCAGCGGCCCAGAGAACGATGGCGGCCATGGCTAGAAGAGGAGCCCCGCCACGATCCCCAGGAGCGCCATCACCTCGACCAAAGCCGCGCCGATGATCATGTTCCTGAAGAGGGTACCCGCGACCTCTGGTTGCCGAGCCGTGCTCTCCTGGGTTTTGGCCACGAGGAGGCCGATACCGAGAGCCGGGCCGAGGGTGGCGAGACCATAGCCGATGGTGGCTATGCTGCCCGTGATCCCCACAGCGGTGGTGGTGTTCATGACTGTCCTTTCCTTTCGCGCGGAAGCCCGCGTCCTAGTGCTCGTCTGCGATCGCCATATGGAAATATACGGCCGACAACATGACGAAGATGTACGCCTGCAATAACGCCACGAAGACTTCGAAGAGGGTGAAGAGAATGCCCGCCAGGAGGGTCATCGCCCCCATCGCCCGGATGGCACCGCTTGCCTCGAAGAATAGCGCGTGTGTCCCGGCGAAGCAGAGGACGAGGAGGAGGTGGCCCGAAATCATGTTCGCCGTCAACCGGAGCGTCAGGGTCGCGGGCCTGAGGAAGAAGACCTGGGCGAACTCGATGGGGGTGATGAAGATGTACACGAGCCAGGGGATGCCCGGGGGGAATAGGCTGACCCGAAGATATCGCCAGAACCCGTGCCTCTTGATCCCTGCCCCGAGGTACATGACGTAGACCCAGGCCGCCATGACGAGGGGCAAGCCGATGAGGGACGTCGCCGAGATATTCAAAAAGGGGATCACCCCGGTGACGTTGAAGAAGAAGATGGCCACGAACAACGTGGTGAGAAAAGCGGTGAAACGCCGCGCCTCCTCCTTCCCCATGACCTGCTCGACCACCTGGACCCGGATGAAGTCGAGGATCATCTCGACGAGGGCCTGAGCCCGACCGGGAACGATTCGAGCGCTGGAGGCGACCATGGCGAACAGGCCCACGATGACGATGGCAGAGACGATCCGGACGAACGTGATCTGGTTGAACTCGAAGATGGTCCCCTCGAACAGGATCGCGTCGGGGTAGAACTCACCAACCGTCGGCGGATGGAACGGAGACGAACTGAACAGCCACTCCCAGAAGCCCGGGGAATCCCCGCCCGACGATTCGGCGTCGGGGATCGCCCCGGCCAGAACGACGGACATCAGACTCGACACGGCTACTCCACTGATTCTCGCGTAGGGCCCCCTCGACACCCCAGCGGAACTCGAAACGGACGTGACAAGCCTATCCCGGTTCCGCCGGACGGTCCGACGTCACGTAGGGCACTCGGGCCCGGGCCAGGACGAGCACGTCGATGACGAGCGTGGCCACGACGGCAACGGCAAGGGAGGCGACAAACGCTCCCGTCGACAGGTCCGACCCCCGGATCGCGAGGGCCACCAACACGAGGATGACCACCTTGAGGAGGAATGATCCCAGGACGATGACGGACAGAGACGTGGACGACAACCGGGATCCGAGAAACATCGCGGCCTGGGTCGACAGGCCGACGAAGGCGGCAACCCCGACTCCCGCGAGGCCGGCCATCGCCGCGTCGGGCCCCGCGACGGCCCACGCGACCGCCCCGAATCCCACACAGAAGAGCGCCAAGGTGACGGCCGTCCATCGCATCGCCCGGACGAGTGCCGCCCGGACCTCGCTCACGTCTTGGCCGCCTTCGACGTCCCCCTGCCTCGGGGACGACCGGAACCGGCCGGGGCCCCGTTCGAGGGGTTCCCGACCCCGGATCCCTCCCCCCGTCCCGCCCATTCGAGAACCTCGGTGACCCCGGTCCTGAACCTCGGGGAATAGGTCACGACGGCGGCGATGACGATGCCCACGAACGTGAGAAGCACGGCGTATCTCCCCCGAAGGAACACGAGCGACACCGTGCCGAAACTCAAGACCGCGGTCCATACGTACAGGACCGACACCGCCCACCGATGGGAGTGGCCGAAATCCATCAGGCGGTGATGAAGGTGGTGGGAATCCGCCGACCACGGCGATCGGCCCTTGAGGAGGCGGGCTCCGATCGCGATGACCATATCCAAGAGCGGAATGGCCACGACCATGATGGGCAGGATGATGGGAAGGAATGCGGGGAGCCTTTCCCGAGCCGACACGATCTCGGGGTCGATCTGGCCGGTGACGATGATCGTGGCCCCCGCCATGGTGAGCCCCAGAACCATCGAACCCGAGTCCCCCATGAAGATCCGAGCCGGGTGGAGGTTATGCGGCAGGAAACCGAGGGTCGCCCCCACGAGCGCGGCGAGGATGAGGGTGGCGAGGCTCGAATAGTCACCCGGCGAGGCGTCGCGCTGGATGACATAGGTGTAGAGGGCGAAAGCCGATCCCCCGATGGCGATCACGCCGGCGGCGAGGCCGTCGAGCCCGTCGATGAAATTGATGGCGTTGATGGCCACCACCACGATGAGCATGGTCGCTAGGAGGGAGACGGGGCTGGAGGCGATCGTCAGGCCCGCCACCGGGACGGTCACGAGTTGAACCCCTCCCCACGCCATGATCCATGCGGCGAACACCTGACCGGCCAGCTTGACCATCCAGTCGAGGTCGACGATGTCGTCGATGACCCCGATCAGGCATACGAGGCCGGCACCGCCGAGAAGGGCCCAGGCGGCTCCTGAGTTGTCGAACACCGGCCTGAGGAAGGGAACGGCGCTCGCCACCGCCACGGCCGCGGCAATTCCAAAAAAGATGGCCACCCCGCCCAGGCGTGAGGTCGGGATCGTGTGTACGTCCCTGTCCCGGACGGCCGCCACGGCGCCGACGCGAAAGCCTATGTGTCGCATGAGGGGCGTGGTGATGTACGTGACGAGGGCGGAGATCAGGAGGAGGGTGAGATAGACCTTCATACGGAGTCGTCCGGAAGCAGTCCATCCTCCCCCACCGAACCCTCCAACGCCACCCTGGAGACGGCGCCGAGCCGCACGATCCTGATGAGGGGGCCGGTGGAGTCGACGATGGTCGACGGTTGTGCCACCGTGCACCGGCCCCCATCGAGGGTCATGGCGGCGTGCTCCCCGAGGTTGCGTTCGGCCTCCTCCGCCGTTACCGCCGGGGTCGCCCCCGTGACGTTGGCGCTCGTCACGGCCATGGGACCCGTCCTCTCGAGAAGGGCGAGGGCCGTCGGATGAGCCGGGACGCGCACGGCCACCGTCCCGTTCGTGCCGAGGATGGTGGAGATCTGGGGGAGGGATTCGACGATGATGGTCAAGGGCCCCGGCCAGAAATCATTCATGAGCACTCGACCCAGGCCGCCGGTGTAAGCGACCTTGCCGAGGGCGGCGGTCGAGGGGAGAAGCACGGGCGGGGGAGCGTCCCGGTCCCGGCCCTTGGCGGCCAGGATGGCCGAGACCGCGGCCGGGGAGAACACGGTGCATCCGATCCCGTACACCGTGTCGGTGGGAAGGATGACGGCCGCACCGCTCGAGACGGCCTTCGCGGCCGAGTCGAGCGTCGGCCCCCAGGAAGCAGGATCAGTTGCCGGAACGATCACAAGCCGAGTCTGTCACGATTCGGGCGCGTCTCGCCAGGGCAAATCGTTCCCTCCCGGCGAGGTCTCTTCCGGTGTGCACGTCTTCCCATGCGCCCGAGCCTCGGAGTTCCTCCCGCATGGCCTCGCCCTGGAGATCGGAATGCTCGATGACGAGGGCCCCTCCCTCCTTGAGCAACCGCGCCGCGGCGTCGATCACGGCCCTGGGAACCTCAAGTCCGTCCTCCCCGAGGCCGTACAAGGCCCGGGCAGGATCGTGGGAGGCTTCGGGTTCGACCGGCCGCCCGTCGGCAGGGACATAGGGCGGGTTGGAGACCACGACATCGAAACGGCCCTCCCGGCCCGCGAGCGCCCCCGCCACGTCCCCGTGGACGACCTCCACCCGAGCGGCCCCGAGCGTCTCGACGTTGCGCCGGAGCCAGGGCATGGCGTCATCGTCGACTTCGACGAGGACGACTTGGGCCTCGGGAACCTCGTGGGCCATGGCAAGCCCGATGGCTCCCGTCCCCGAACACAGATCGGCCACCCGAACGACGCCCGCGGCCACCCGCTCCCGGGCAGCCTCGATGGCCGCACCGGCGACGACCTCGGTCTCCGGCCTGGGGACGAACACCCCGGGCCCCACGGCGATCTCGAGGCTTCGAAACGGAGCAACCCCGGTGAGATGCTGCAGCGGTTCCCTCGCCACCCGCCGGGAGACGAGCGCCTCCAGCGCGGCGTCGTCATGCCCTTGGGGAACGTCGTCTCCCCTCGCGGCCGCCGTCCTCACCTCGCCGGGCTCGAGGCCCAGGACACGGGCGATGAGGGCGACGGCGTCGTGGTGGGGGCTCGGGATCCCCGCCTCGGACAAGCGAACCGACACGTCGCGGACGACGGCGGCCAGGCTTGGGCCGTCCCGCCCTTCCGCCCGGGGCACCGCGCTAGTCTTCCGGCGTGGAGAGCCGAGCGGTCTCGTCGGCCTCGATGGCCGAACGGATGATGGGGTCGAGATCTCCGGCGAGCACCTGATCGAGGTTGTAGGCCTTGTACCCGGTCCGGTGATCGGTTATCCGGTTCTCGGGGAAGTTGTACGTCCTGATTCGCTCCGAACGGTCGACGGTTCGGATCTGGGACCGGCGGGCCTGAGCGACCTCGGCTTCCTGGGCCTCCCTCTGGATGGCGAGCAAGCGGGCTCTTAAGATCCTCAAGGCCTGCTCCTTGTTCTGGAGCTGGCTCTTCTCGTTCTGGCAGGAGACGACGATGCCCGTGGGAAGGTGGGTGATCCGGACGGCTGAGTCGGTAGTGTTGACCGATTGGCCACCCGGACCGCTCGAATGGAAGACGTCGGTGCGGAGGTCGTTCGGATCGACCTCGACCTCGGTGACCTCCTCGACCTCGGGAAAGATCAACACGCCTGCCGCGGACGTGTGGATACGCCCCTGGGATTCCGTGATCGGCACCCTCTGGACCCTATGGACCCCTCCCTCGAACTTCAATTGGGCCCACACCCCTTCCTCGGGTTCCGGCGTCCCCTTGGCCTTGATGGCGAGGGAGGCCTCCTTGATCCCCCCGAGCTCCGTCTCGGTCCGGTCCAGGACCTGAACAACCCATCCCTTCCGCTCGGCGTATTTGAGGTACATCTTGAGAAGGTCCCCGGCGAATAGGGCGGATTCGTCTCCCCCCGCCCCGGCCTTGACCTCGAGAATGACATCTCGCGCGTCGTCCGGATCCCTGGGGATGAGGATCCGACGGAGCGTCTCCTCGGCCTCCGCCGCCGCCTCGCTCAAGGCCGGAACCTCGGCGGCGAACTCGGGATCGGCGGCCGCCATCTCCTTCGCGGCCTTCAGGTCGTCGACCGCCTTAGCCCACTCCCGATGCGCAGACACGACCCGGCCGAGTTCGGCGTACCGCCGCCCGAGGGTCTTGGCCTTCCCGGCGTCGGCGTGGACGGCGGGATCTTGGAGCTGACGCTCGAGGTCCGAGTACTCGTCCAGCAGGGGCTGGACCGATGAGAAACTCTCTGCCACGGCTGCGTCCGCCCCCCTGACTACTTGGCGGCCTTTTTCGCGGCGGGCTTCCTGGTGGCGGCCTTCTTTCCGTATCGCTTCTCGAACTTCGCCACCCGGCCCCCGGTGTCAAGAATCTTTTGCTTGCCGGTGAAGAACGGGTGGCACTGGCTGCAGATATCGGCGTGGATGACGCCGTCCGCTGCGGTGCTCCTGGTCTCGAAGGTGTTGCCGCAGGTGCACGTGACCGTGGTGACCACGTACTCGGGGTGGATGTCCTTCTTCATGATCTCCCTTAGTGGTCCCGGGTCGGGTCGCGTCGGTCGCGCCCGTGAACCGGAGACCGGCGTCCCATGGTACTCGGTCCGCCCTCGTCGTCCTAGTCGTCCGATCCGTTGGGCGTGGTCTTCTGCACCTGAAGGAGGAACTCGACGTTGGTCTTGTTCTCCTTGAGCTTCTGGAGCAGGAGTTCGATGGCCTGCTGCTGGTCGAGCGC
>CAYTLH010000114.1:0-2902 GCA_964438525.1 uncultured Demequinaceae bacterium
CGCTCGATCATGCCGACATAGTTGCGGTTGATGCCGACGCGGTCGGCAAGATTTTCCTGAGTCCAGCCGAATGCAGAGAACTTGTTTTGGGTCAGCATCGAATTCGACTTGGTCAGTTCGGAGACGGGTAACCGATTGCGCGGCGAACGGTTCTGAACCCGCCTCAGGCGCGTCTATGATCGGCGGCATGAGGGGCAAAGGATGGGTGTGATGGAGTTTTCCGACGCCGAACGTCACGTTTTGCTCAAGGTCCTGATGATGGACCTGGCTGCACTGCGAATGCGGGCACGCGAGTTAGATGAAGACGTCCTGGTGTTCGTTCTGGGTGCAGCGATCGATGAGGCAAAGCGGTGCATATTGCTGACACAAGACCGGGCAGGGACAACTGACCGAACAACGGGCTCTCCGCGGACGTGAGGGCTTCTCACCCGCGTGGGACGCCCGGCTCGGCGTCACCGGCCTGCGCCAGCAAACACATCATAGTGGCTTCTTACCAGGGTTTTGCGGACGGCGTCTTCGAGCCGATCGGGCTTCAGAAACTCATCCCGAAACCATGGGTACTCGGCCGGATCAAAAAGATGGCGCAGCCAATCGATCGTTGCGGCGATGCGGCGCACGCGGCGGGACTGAGGATGGTATGCGAGCCAGATGTCGTAGGAGACATGATAGCCGACATCGACAGGCTCCACGCGGGCGCCGATCGCCCACAGGTATGTCGGCAGCATTCCGATTCCCGCGCTCTTTGCGACCGCCCAGTAATGCGCAGTGCTGGTGTTGGTGACGACTGACACAAAGCCCCGTCGGGATTTGCCCCCGAACAGGCGGTCGTATTCCTCGTGCTGGACCTGGGGCGAGATTTGCTCGACCACTTTGTGCCGTGACGCCAGCTCCTCGATTGTTCGTGGGCGCCCGAAGGTTTCGAGGTATTCGGGCGCGGCGAAGAACATGGCGTGCATGCATCCGAGCTTGACCACCTTCACGTCCGGATCGGCCGGGCGTGTGATTTGAATGCCGATGTCGGCCTCCATCTTCACGAGGTCCGGCGGACGCATGGTGCAATTGACTTCCAGAATGACCTTGGGATGGACCCGCTGGAACTCGACCAGGCGCGGCATGACCCAGAACGTCCCGATGCCTTCCGTCACGGAAATGCGCACATACCCGGACAGCGGTGAGAAGCCGCGCTGGGCCATTCGCCGCACGTCGAAAGCGGCGTTCTCCATGGGGATCACGGCTTCGCATAGCTCGCGCCCTTCCGGGGTCAATTCCACGCCGCCATAGCTGCGTTTCATCAAGACAACGCCGACCTCGCGCTCCAGGATGTCGACGTAGCGGCGCACCGTGTTGGTCGCCATGTTCAGCTTGCTGGCGGCCGCGCGCAGGCTGCCGGCTCGCTCCAGCTCCAAAAAGACGCGGATCGCTTCCCAGTTCAGCTGGCCAAGCCGCTCGGCGGAGGGGTGTTCAAAATACGGAACACCGGTAGTCAAAGAATGTGACATGCAGCCCCCCCGCATATTGTTAGGTTCTTTTGCTCTCGCGTTCCAGTCCCCAGAGCCGACCTTCAAAAATGGCCGTTTCCTTCGGATTGATCAACGCTGAGGCGGCTTTGCCATGAACGTCCACCACAAACCTCCCTCCGCCAGTGAATCACGCGGTGTTCATCCATTGGATCACATCGACGCCCATTTCCTGTGCGGCACGCTCAAGGTTTTCACGCCCACCACCGAACAGATCGCCCAACTTATGGCGCGTGCCCGCGAAGACCTGCCTGTCAGACTCGCCAGCGACGAGACGGTGCACCGCGTCGCCTGCAACAATCCCGACGCCTTCTGGGCCATTGCGCGGCGCACGAAAACCGGCGGAAGCCCCGCGGAACCGCAAGGCCTCGTCGCTATGCTGATGCTCAGCACCGAAGGGATTGATGCGCTCCTGCGCGGCCAGCTCGATACCCGCAATCCGCCGGACGAGCTGCTTGTCGGTCAGCATGAGCGGCCGGCGGCGATCTACGGCTGGCTGATCCACGCAAAGGGCAGGCTGGCGCCGGGTCTGACTCTGGTCATGGAGAAACTCCAGACTCCGCTCTATCGAGGAGTCGACATCTTCTGCCGCGCCTCGACCAAGGAAGGCGCGGCTTTCTTTGATGCGCTGGGCTTCTCGCGCGGCGTTTGGTGGGATGAAGACTTCCGTGCGGAGTTCCGGCACTACCGGCGCAGCCACCACGGGGCAGGCGCCAGTGCGATCGCGCACAGGCTGCGGCCTCCATTCGATGACTATATGCCCGAAACCGCCAGACCAGCACAGCCCTCGACAAAGGTGAAGGTCGTTCACACGCTTGACGAGATCATGAAGGCGCTGGCGATCCGCTCGGCGGTTTATGTCGAAGAACAGCGCTGCCCTTACAGCGAAGAGTTTGATGGCAACGACTTCTCGGGAAGCCACCTGCTCGCATCGCTTGATGGCGAGCCGGCCGGATGTCTTAGAATCCGCTACTTCGCCGGCTTCGCCAAGATTGAGCGCGTGGCGGTGCTGGGACGCTTCCGACAGCGCGGCGTTGGCCGCAAGCTCGTCACCGCCGCCGTCGAGCTGTGCCGCGCCAAGGGCTATCACACCGTTTACGCGCACGCCCGCAAGTCGCTGCTGCCGTTCTGGAGCAGGCTTGGTTTTCTGATTGCCGAAACGGGCCGATCCTTCGTGTTCTCCGACTTCGAGTATGTCGAGATCATCCGCAAACTGCCGCCGTCGGAGTCGGCGCTCGCGATGGCGGCCGGTCCATACGTCCTGATCCGGCCGGAAGGCCAATGGGACCGGCCTGGCATACTGGAAACGTCCTCGCAACGCGGCGTGGCAGCTTAGGCGGCATCCCGATGAACGCTATCGACCTGCGTATGTACAGCGATCCGGC
>CAYTLH010000115.1:0-4495 GCA_964438525.1 uncultured Demequinaceae bacterium
ATCGCCGGGACCTATACCCCCCTCTCCGTCATGCTCCTTCCTCGCAGTAGCGCGATCTCGGCCCTCGTCATCGTATGGTCCGGCGCGATCGGCGGCCTTCTCCTGAGCGTCCTATGGATCCATGCCCCCCGGTGGTTGTACGTCCCCCTCTACCTGGCCTTGGGATGGGTCGCGATCGGTTTCATGCGCCCGTTCTACGAGGCCGGAGGCCCGACGATCGTCGCGCTGGTCGCGACGGGGGGCCTCGTCTACACCGTCGGGGCCGTGGTCTATGGCACCAAATGGCCCGACCCCAGCCCCCGGTACTTCGGCTACCACGAGATCTTCCACGCCTTGACGATCGCAGGTTACGCCTGTCACTACGTGGCGGCGGCGCTCGCCATCTTCCGAACCTAGGGCGGGCTTGGCCCCCCGTACCCCGCTTGATATCCTTGTTCACTCGTCGAATGAAACCCCCAAGGAGCGCCCTTGACCGAGACCCGCGCCTGGCTTACCCAGGAGGCCCACGACCGCCTGACGGAGGAGTACGCCTACCTCGTCGGAGAGGGACGTGCCGCCCTTGCGAGGCAGATCGACGAGTGCCGCCGCGAGGGGGATCTCAGCGAAAACGGCGGCTACCACGCGGCCCGGGAAGAGCAGGCCAAGCAGGAGGGCCGGATCGCCCAGTTACGGCGGATGCTTGACCAGGCGATCGTCGGGGAGCCTCCGACGGGCGACGGATCGATCCAGCCCGGCATGGTGGTCACGGCGATTGTCGGCGAACGCGAGATGAAGTTCCTGGTCGGCTCCCGGGCGATCGCCGAGGGGACCGACCTCGATGTCTTCTCCCCGGATTCGCCCCTGGGGTCGGCCCTGCTGGGCAAGCGCCCCGGGGACAAGGCCACCTACGCCGCTCCCAACGGTAACGAGATCTCCGTCACGATCGTTTCGGCGGAACCTTTCCTTTCGTAGGGATCTCATCCGTCGGGTTCCCTCGGGAATCGAGGATCGCCTGCATCTCCTTGAGGTCGATCTCCGTGGTAGGGCCGAGGCCCGTCCTTCGGAGCGCGTCGAAGAACGTCTTGACCAGGGCGACGATGGGGACCGCGAAAAAGGCCCCGGGTATGCCCGCGATGATGGCGCCGGCCCCGATCGTCAGGAGGATGGCAACGGGGTGCATGGCGGTGGCGCGGCCGAAGAGCCAGGGATACAGGATGTTCCCTTCGAGAAACTGGACGAGCAGGACGGCCCCGATCATGATCAGCGCTTTCACCCCTCCGCCTTCGACGAGCATCACGAGCACGGCGACCGAACCGGAGATGGTTGCCCCGACGACGGGGATGAAGGAGGTGAGGAACACCAGTATCGCGATGGGTATCGCGAGCTTGCTCCCCAGGAGCCAGGCCGCGATCCCGATTCCCGTCGCGTCGACGAAGGCCACGAAAACGGACGTCTTGGTGTAGGCGGCCAGCATCCGCCAGGCGGCGATCGCGGCGTAGTCAACCCTGGCCCGCGAACGTTCGGGCACGATGGACACGATCTGAAGCCACAGGGTTCGGCCTTCCTTGAGGAAGAAGAACAGGCAGAAGAGGGCGATGATCGCCCCGGCCGTCAACGCCCCGACTTGGGACGTCAGGGAGAGGGTCGTGGAAATGAGGCCCGTCTTGTTGGCCCCCAAAGTCTCCGTGGCCCGATCGCGGAAGTCCTGGATCTGCTCCTCGCTCAAGTTGAACGGCCCACTGGCCAGCCACCCGATGACGGTGTCCAGACCGCTGTTGGCCTTCTCGGCCAGATTCCCGAGCTCGGACGCGATGGAGGTGCTCGCCGCGGCCGTCAACCCCAGGACCGCGACGACGATCCCCAGGACGATGGACAGTGCGCTCACGGCCCGGGGGATCCGGAAGCGATAAAGCATCGTCACCACCCGTTCCAGCGGCGCGGCGATGAGCACCGCGATGGCCACGGGGATGACGATCGGGGCAAGGGTCGCCAAGACGCTGAGGGCGGCCATCACGACGATCCCGATGAGGATGATCCGCCACGACCACGCGCCCCCGATGCGAAGCCATATGGGAACGTTTTGGAGAATCGGCTGAGCCTCCTGCTCGTCCGCCTCGATCTTCTCGTCCGTCATGCCACGAGCGTATCGCGTCGTCGGCCCCCATTTGTGGCCGACCGCCGAACGCGGCCACCGGGTCCGCCGGAACAACGGACAACCCCGCGGTGTTCACAGGTCGGGAACAACGCGAGGAGGACCCATGAGCAATCCCCGAGACGCCACCCGAGACGCGGCCCCGAAGACCCACGCCGTGCTCGGAACGCCCCTCGAAGGCCCGTGGCCCGACGGCTCCGAGGTCGCCTACTTCGCGCTCGGCTGCTTCTGGGGGGCCGAACGCCTCTTCTGGAGCATGGACGGCGTCTACTCCACGGCCGTCGGGTACATGGGGGGCCGAACCCCGAATCCCACCTACGAGGAGGTGTGCGGTTCGCGAACCGGCCATGCCGAGACGGTCCGGGTGGTCTACGATCCCGCTCGGATCGACTTCGACGCCCTCCTCGCCGCCTTCTGGGAGAATCACGATCCGACGACGCCGAATCGACAGGGAAACGACATCGGATCCCAATACCGGAGCGCG
This sequence comes from uncultured Demequinaceae bacterium, assembly GCA_964438525.1. GTDB lineage: Bacteria > Actinomycetota > Actinomycetes > Actinomycetales > Demequinaceae > JAFGBM01. The sequence goes on from CAYTLH010000115.1 coordinate 2,616, forward strand.
GTATTCACGACCACGCCCGCCCAACTCGAGGCGGCCTTGGCGTCGAAGGACCGATACCAACGGGCCCTGTCGTCGGCGGGATTCGGGACGATCTCTACCCAGATCTTGTCGATGGATCGGGCGGGGGACGGGCGGTTCTACCTCGCCGAGGACTACCACCAGGCCTACCTGGACAAGAACCCGGGCGGGTACTGCAACCACGGCTTCTGTCAGGCTTCGTATCCACGGGAGAACCTCGAGGAGAGCGTCGAGAAGAACGGCTAGCGCGGCGCGCGGGGGAGGCTGGGGTGGCGTCCGGCCCCTACCCGGCCCTTTCCCGGGCGAACTCCCACTGGCGTTGGGTCTGGTGGGGGCCTCCGCCTTCGTGCCCGTTGTAGGGGTAAACGACGATGTCCTTGGGGGTCCCCGCGTAGGCGTTGAAGGCGGCGAAGACGGTCGACGGGGGGGAGGTCTCGTCCATGAGGCCGACGGAGAACACGGCGGGGGCCTGGGCCCGCTTCGCGAAGTTCACGCCGTCGAAATAGGCGAGCGTGGAGAAGACCTCCTCGTCCCGTCCGCGGTGCACGGCGAGGAATCGCCGGATCTCGCCGTAGGGGTCCGAGTCGGTGACGGCGAGGGCGCGCGCGTAGTGGCACAGGAAGGGCACGTCGACCATGGCTCCCTTGAGGTCTGGGATGAGCGCCGCCACGGCCAAAGCGATGCCCCCGCCCTGGGATCCCCCGGCGGCGAAGACGGCGGAGGGATCGATCCCGGGGAGCGACCGCGCCGCGTCGATCGCGCGCACGCCGTCGGTGAAGAGCCGGCGGAAGTAGTACTGGTCCCGGTCGAGGATCCCCCGCGTCATGAATCCGGGATAGGCCGCCGGAGAGGCCCCCGGGTCGGGGGTTTCCCCGCCGCCGCCCCAGGACGACCCCTGGCCACGGTTGTCCATCATCACGTGGGCGAATCCGGCCGACGCCCAGAAGGTGTGCTCGATGGCGAGCCCCCGACCGCCGCCGTACCCCTGGAACTGGACGACGGCCGGCAAGGGCTCGTCGCGGTGCGCGGGTCGGGAATACCACGCCTTGATGGGGTGGCCGCCGAAGCCCGGGAAGGTCAGGTCGAAGGCCTCGACCTCGGGGAGGGGGAGGTCGACCGGGGCGAGGTCGACGTCCCCGCCGGCGCCCCGGGCCTCCGCGATCGTCGCCGCCCAGAAGTCGTCGAAATCCGATGGCTCCCCCACCGCCGGGTTGTAGGTGCGGAGTTCGTCGAGGGACAGGTCGAAATGGGTCACCGATGGATCCCTAGGTGTACTCCGGAAGAGCCCGGGCGAACAGAATGGCGCTCGGGATGAAGAGGCCGGCAAGCGTGATGGTCGAGATGACGACGGCCTTGCGATATCTCTTGAAGTTGTCCGCCTGGCTCCAAGCCACGAAGAACGCCGTCGCGGTGGCCGTCAGGAACAGGATGGCCACCGCCATCCGATCAGACGACGAGGCCGCGTCGAAACTCCCGAAGTCGTGCTCATATAGCCAGGTGACGATCATGTAGGACCAGAAGTACCCGACGAAGCCCCCGACGAGCAGAAACACGAGGCCGGCGACCCCCGGGTTGAGGTTCCGGGTGAGCAGGTCGAGCAGGTAGCCCAACGGTAAAGCCGCGAACAGGCCGATGAAGGCGATCGGGAACACCAAAGGGATGAAGATATCGCCGACCACCTGGGCGACGGCCGTGATGACGAGGACGAAGGCGAGCACGGTCCATACGCCGAGGACGTAGGCCGTGAGGAAGCGGGGGGCGGGCGTGATCTCCGCCGCCTTGCGGGCGGCCTCGCGCTCCGCCTGACGCAGTTCCTTGGCGTCGTCTGGCCAGTCGAATTCCCAGGGCTCCTCCCCGGGGAG
>CAYTLH010000116.1:0-5476 GCA_964438525.1 uncultured Demequinaceae bacterium
GGGCGACGACGATGACGGTCGTGTCGGCCGCCGCCTTCTTTAGCCCCCGGCGAACCCGGGCGTCGGTCGACGTGTCGAGTGCGGAGAGCGCGTCGTCGATGATGAGGATGTCGGGGCGTCGGACGAGGGCGCGGGCGATGCTCAGCCGCTGCCGCTGACCCCCCGACACCGTCGTCCCCCCCTGGGCGATCTCCGCATCGAGCGAACCGGGCATCGCCGAGACGAAGTCCCGGGCCTGAGAGATCCCGAGCGCCTCCCACATCTCGTCTTCGCTCGCGTCGGGCTTGCCGAACCGGAGCGTATCCGCGACCGTGCCGGAGAATAGGTAGGCCCGTTGGGGGACGAGCCCGATGCGGGACCACAGCGAATCGAGGTCGGCCTCGCGCACGTCGACGTCCCCGACGAGCACCGATCCTTGCGTCGCGTCGAAGAGCCGCGGGATGAGGTTGACGAGTGTCGTCTTGCCCGCGCCGGTGCTGCCGATGATGGCGGTCGTCGTGCCGGGTTCGGCCGTGAAACCGATGTGTGAGAGGACGGGCTGCTCCGCGCTCGGATAGGTGAAGGTGACGTCTCGGAACTCGACGGAGACGGGACCCGGCGCGATCTCGACGCCGCGGTCGGGCGGGATCACGCTCGTCGGGGTGGCGAGCACCTCGCCGATCCGGTCGGCCGCGACGGCGGCACGCGGGACCATGACGAACATGAACACCGCCATGAGAACGCTCATGAGGATCTGCATGAGGTACATGAGAAATGCCTGGAGCGCGCCGACTTGCAGATCGCCGGCATTGACCCGATCCGCCCCAAGCCAGAGGACGGCGACGCTCGAGAGGTTCATGACACCCATGACGATCGGGAAGATCGCCGCCATCAGCCGTCCGGCTTTGAGGGCCGATTCCGTGACGTTGGCGTTGGCCTCTCCGAACCGCTCGCGCTCCGCCGGCTCTCGCACGAACGCCCGGATCACGCGGATGCCGGAGAGTTGCTCGCGCATGACCCGGTTGATGACGTCGATGCGCCGCTGCATCCTGCGGAAATGCGGGACCATCCTCGTCACGATGAGCCCGACGGCGAGAAGCAGCACGGGGATCGCGACGACCAGGATCCAGGCGAGCCCGACATCCTGGTGGAGCGCCATGATGATGCCGCCGATGCTGATGAAGGGCGCGGCGACCATGAGCGTCGCGGAGACGACGACGAGCATCTGCACTTGCTGGATGTCGTTCGTCGTGCGGGTGATGAGCGACGGCGCCCCGAAGCGCTGGACCTCGTTCTCGGAGAAGGCACCGACCGATCTGAAGACGCCGGAGCGGAGATCCCTCCCGACGCGCATGGCAAGGGTCGCTCCCGCGTAGACCGCCGCGATCGAGCACGCAACCTGCCCGAACGAGACCGCGAGCATGATCCGGCCCTCGTGCCAAATCCGCGCGGTGTCCCCGAGGACGACCCCTTGATCAACGATCGTCGCGTTGAGGTTGGGGAGAATCAGGTTCGCGACGGCTTGGGCGAACTGGAAGACGACGACCGCGAGGATGAGGCCGCGGTAGGGCCGCATGGAGCGAACAAGGAGTCTCCAGAGCATGGGCCTAGCCGTCCTTTCGCCCGATGCCGTTGACGATGAAGTCGACGAGGTCTTCCGTAGCGACGGGGTCGTCCCCGCGGAAGGGGGACATGACGGACGAGAACACGACCATGCGGACGAGCCGGGCGGCGACCTCGGGGTCGAAGCGAAGGCTCTCGCGGTCGGCATCGAGAAGGGAGGCCAACATCCCCTCCATCTCCGCGCGATGCTCACCTTTGGCGTGCCCCGCGGGGTGGCGCTCGACGCGGAGGGCGTGAAGGATCCCGAGGAGGCCGGAGAATCGCTCACGCATCGAGTCCACGACCGCGGTGAGTTTGGCCTCGAGGGGATCGGCGGGGTCGATGGCCTTGAGCGTTGCGCGAATCGGCTCGGGGTCCATGAACCGCGAGACGGCCGCCCGGCACAGGTCCTCCTTGTCCTCGAACGCGCGGAAGACCGTGCCCTCGGCGATGCCCGCCGCCTCGGCGATCTGCTTGGTCGTGACGTCGCGCCCGTGTTCGACGATGAGGGGAATGGCCGCGTCGAGGATCATCTCCCGTCTCTGGGCGGGAGAGAGCGCGGGGGCCCGGCGGGTTGATGACACGAGCGGGATCGTAACATGAGTGAGTACTCACTCACAAGCGGGAATATCGCGCTGGGACCCGTCTAGAGGGCCCGTGCCGCCGCCCCCTTGACTGGCTCCTTCGTGAGGATGCACCGCCAGGTGTCGTCGCCGATACCGTCGGCCCACCCGATCGGCCCGGGGGTAAAACCGTGGTCCCCCAGGTCCGTCCCCAAGACCAGGACGCCGGGTCCCGCCCCGGAGACGACGGCGGCGAGGCCTCGCCCCCGAAGTTCGGCGAGCATCGCCACCGCCGAGGGCATCTGGTCGGCCCGATACCCCTGGTGGAGGCGATCCTCGGTGGCATCGAAGAGCAGCTCGGGGTGACCGGTGAGGGCGTGGACGAGGAGGGCGACCCGGGAGGCGTTGAAGGCCGCATCGCGGTGGGGGACGGTGTCGGGAAGGCAGGCCCGAGCCTCGACCGTCGGCACAATCCCGTGGGGGATGACGACGGCGGCCTCGATCCCGTCGGCCAGGTCGAGGGGCGAGGCGTGCGCCCCGTCCTCGTCCTGCCAGCAGACGACCGCGCCGCCGTAGATGGCCGGGGCGGCGTTGTCGGGGTGGCCCTCCATCGCCGTGGCCATCGTCAGCGCGACCTGCTCGGACAGCGCCTCCCCTTCGGAGATCATCGCCCTCGCCGCCGTGAAAGCGGCGACCATGGTCGCCGCGGACGAGCCCAATCCCTGGCCGTGGGGAATCGCGTTCCGGGCGGTGACGTGGACGCCGGATTTGGGAGCCCCGACCTTCTCCAGGGCCGCCCGGAGCGACCGGACGAACAGGTGGGAGCCGTCGAGCGGAACTACCCCCTCCCCCTCCCCCGTCACCTCGATGACAATCTCCTCCGACGCCAGCAGCCGAACCTCGATCTCGTCGCGAACGTCGAGCGCCATCCCCATGCAGTCGAAACCCGGTCCGAGGTTCCCCGCGCTGCCGGGGACCGTGACCGTAACGTGGTCTGCCGCGATCCTCATCCGCCTGCCCCCTATCCCAGCCCCAGGGCGTCCGCTGCGGCGGCCACGTCCACCGGGATGACGGCGGGCTCGATGTCGCGGCCGGCGAGGGCGGTCTCGGTGTCCTTGAGTCCGTTGCCGGTGACGGTGCAGGCGATGGTCGCTCCGTCGGGAACCTCCCCCGCGGCACCGGTCTCGATGAGCCCCGCAACCGAGGCCGCGGAGGCCGGTTCGACGAACACCCCGACCTCGGCCGCGATCATCGCCTGGGCGTCGAGGATCTGGCGGTCGGAGACGGCTCGAATCCAACCACCGGACTCGTCCCGGGCGGCGACGGCCAAGTCCCACGAGGCGGGATTGCCGATGCGGATCGCGGTGGCGACGGTCTCGGGGTTCTTGATGGGCTCGCCCTTGATGAAGGGGGCCGCCCCCTCGGCTTGAACGCCCCACACGATGGGCCGCTTGCTCGCCGGACCCTCGTCCGCGTATTCCTTGTACCCCATCCAGTAGGCCGAGATGTTCCCGGCGTTCCCGACGGGGAGCACGTGGATGTCCGGCGCATCGCCCAGCTCGTCGCAGATCTCGAACGCCGCCGTCTTCTGACCCTGGAGCCGGTACGGGTTGAGGGAGTTGACGAGCGTGACGGGGTAATCCTCGGTCAGGGTGCGGACGATGGTGAGGCAGTCGTCGAAGTTGCCGTCCACCTGGAGGAGCTTCGCCCCGTGGACGATCGCCTGGGCCATCTTGCCCGCGGCGATCTTGCCCTGGGGCAGGACGACGACACAGGTCATCCCGGCGCGGGCGGCGTAGGCGGCCGCGGACGCTGAGGTGTTGCCGGTCGAGGCGCACATGACCATCGACGAGCCCTCGATCAGGGCCCGGGTGATCGCCGTCGTCATTCCCCGGTCCTTGAAAGATCCGGTGGGGTTCGCCCCCTCGACCTTGAGGAAGACGTCGGCCCCGACCCTGCGCGAAATGGCGTCCGCCGGGACGAGGGGGGTTCCCCCCTCACCCATGGTCACGATCGGGTCGTCGCCTGTGAAGGGCAGCCAGTCGAGGTACTCGCGGATGACCCCGCGCCAGGGCGCCATCACTCCCCCTCCATCCGGATCACGGACAGGACGGCGTGGACGGCGTCACACGCCCGGATCTCCTCGACGGTCGCCCGGAGGTCGGATTCTGTGGCCTCGTGTGTCGAGATGACGAGTTGGGCGACGCCCCCTCCCCTGCCACTCGGGGGCTGCCGGACGCTGTCGATGGAAACGTCGTGGACGCCGAGGATCGCGGCGACCTTGGCGAGGACGCCGGGCCGGTCGGCGACCTCGAGCCGCATCTGGTATCGGGTCCTGAGGTCGTCGATCGGGACGAGGGGAAGCGCCATGTAGTTGGACTCGCCGGACCCCCGGCCCCCGACGGCGCGGTGGCGGGCGACGCTCACGACGTCCCCGAGGACGGCCGACGCGGTCGGCACCCCGCCGGCGCCTTGACCGTAGAACATCAACTCCCCGGCGGCCGCCGCCTCGACGAAGACGGCGTTGAAGGCCCCCCCGACGGTCGCGAGCGGGTGGGACTGGGGCAGCAGCGCCGGGTGGACCCGGACGTCGACGCCGGCGTCGGTCCGCTCGGCGATGCCCAACAGCTTGATGACGTGCCCGGATTCCTCGGCCGCGGCCACATCGTGGGGGGTGATCTCGGTGATCCCCTCGCGGTAGACGTCGTCGATGCGGACCCGCATGTGGAAGGCGAGCGACGCCAAAATCGCCATCTTGGCCGCGGCGTCGTACCCTTCGACGTCGGCGGTTGGGTCGGCCTCCGCGTATCCCTCCTCCTGGGCCTCCTTGAGGGCGACGTCATAGTCGAGGTGGCTCCGGGTCATTCGGTCGAGGACGTAGTTGGTGGTCCCGTTGACGATGCCGAGGATGCGGTCGATGCGGTCCCCGGACAGGCTCTCGCGGACGGGTCGGATGATGGGGATGGCGCCTCCGACGGCGGCCTCGAAGTACAGATCGGCCCCGGTCTCGTCGGCGGCCTCATACAGTTCGGGGCCGTGCGAGGCGAGCAGGGCCTTGTTGGCGGTGACGACGGAGACGCCGGCCCTGAGGGCGTCGAGCACGAAGGTCTTGGCGGGCTCGATGCCGCCGATCAACTCGACGACGATGTCCGCCTTCGGGATGAGGGCGGCCGCGTCTGTGGTGATCAACTCCTTGGGCAGATCCTGAATCTCCTCGGCGTCGGGCTCGAGGGTGGCGATACCGATGAGCTCCGGGACGGCGCCGATCCGCTGGGCGAGGTCGTCCTTCTGGGCGATGAGCAGGCGCGCGACCTCCGAGCCGACGGTGCCGG
>CAYTLH010000117.1:0-6041 GCA_964438525.1 uncultured Demequinaceae bacterium
GCATCTTGGAGATGCCGCCCTCGATCATGAGGTCGACGATGAGCTTGAGCTCGTGGAGCACCTCGAAGTAGGCGATCTCCGGCTGGTACCCGGCCTCGGTCAGCACCTCGAACCCGTACCGGACCAGCGTCGTCGCCCCGCCGCACAGGACGGCCTGCTCGCCGAAGAGGTCGGTCTCGGTCTCCTCGGTGAAGGTCGTCTTGATGCCCGCGGCCCTGAGCCCGCCCAATGCCTTGGCGTAGCTGAGCGCGGTCTCCCACGCCGTGCCGCTGTCGTCCTGCTCGACGGCGACCAGGACGGGCACCCCGCGGTCGGCGACGTACTCCCGCCGAACCAGGTGGCCGGGTCCCTTCGGGGCGACCATGGCGACGTCGACGCCCTTGGGCGCCTTGATGTACCCGAACCGGATGTTGAACCCGTGGGCGAACATCATCGTCTTGCCGGGGGCGAGGTTCGGCTCGATCGACGAGGCGAAGAGGATCCGCTGAAGGTGATCGGGCAGAAGGATCATGATGATATCCGCCCAGGCGACCGTCTCGCCGATCTCACCGGGCTCGAACCCGTCGGCCTTGGCCTGCTTCCAGTTCGGCGAACCTTCCTTGTCCACGACGCGCACGTTCACGCCGGAGTCGCGCAGGTTCTGCGCGTGGGCGTGGCCCTGGGAGCCGTAGCCGATGATGGCCACCTTCTTGGATTGGATGATGCCGAGGTCGGCATCCTTGTCGTAGAACAGTTCAGCCATGCTTGTCTCCTTGATTCATGTCTATCGCTTCGGTCCTTGAAATCTACTCGCTTACCGTCGACGATGGGCCGGGTCGGTCGAGGGGACGTTCGGTGATGGACCGATTGCCCCGCCCGATGGCGACGATTCCGGACTGGACGATCTCCTTGATCTCGTACGGAGCCAGGGCCGCCATAAAGCCCTCGAGCTTCGCCGTGGTCCCCACGGCCTCGATGACCAGCGAATCCTGGGTGACGTCCACCACGTGGGCCCGGAACAGGTCGACCAACTGGAGGACCTCCGCCCGCTGGCGCACGTCACATCGAACCTTGATGAGGACGAGCTCCCGCTGGACCGACTTCCCGGGCTCGAGCTCGACGATCTTGAGCACGTGGACGAGCTTGTTCAACTGCTTGGTCACCTGCTCGAGGGGCAGCCCCTCGACGTCGACGACCACGGTGATCCTGGAGATGTCCTCGTGCTCCGTCGGACCCACCGCGAGGGAGTGGATGTTGAAGGCCCGGCGGGAGAACAGGCCCGCCACCCGGGCGAGGACGCCGGGCTGGTTGTCTACCAGGACCGACAGGGTGTGCTTATACATGGCTAGTCCTCCCGATCGAAGACGGGGGCGACGCCCCGCGCGTATTGGATCTCATCGTTGCTGACCCCGGCGGCGACCATGGGCCACACCATCGCCTCCCGGGACACCATGAACTCGGCGACCACCGGCCGGTCGTTGATCTCGTTGGCCTTCCTGATGGTGTCGTCGACGTCTTCCTCCTTCTCGCACCGCATGGCCGCGCATCCCATCGCCTCGGCCAATTTGACGAAGTCCGGGATGCGGCGAGTGCCGTGTCCCGTCTGGAGTTCGGTGTTGGAATACCGCTCGTTGTAGAAGAGGGTCTGCCACTGGCGGACCATCCCGAGGGACGAGTTGTTGATGAGCGCCACCTTGATGGGGATGTCGTTGAGGGCACAGGTGGTGAGTTCCTGGTTGGTCATCTGGAAGCAGCCGTCCCCGTCGATGACCCAGACCGTGCGGTCGGGCGCCCCCACCTTGGCCCCCATGCCGGCGGGCAGGCCATACCCCATCGTCCCGAGACCGCCCGAGGTCAGGAAGGCCCGCGGCCTCTCGACCTTGATGAACTGGCTCGCCCACATCTGGTGTTGGCCGACCCCGGCGACGTAGATCGCCTCCGGGCCGGTCAGCTCGCCGATCCGCTGGATGACCTCCTGGGGATCCAGGTGGCCGTCGTCGGTGGGGGAATAGCCCAGGGGGTAGGTCTCCCTCCACTCGTCGAGTTGCTTCCACCAGGATTCGAGATCGGGTTTGCCGTGCTTGCGGTGCTCCTCGGCCAGGGCCGGAACGAACTCGGCGAACACGTCCTTGAGGTCCCCGACGATGGGAACGTCGGCGACCTTGTTCTTCCCGATCTCGGCCGGGTCGATGTCGGCGTGGACGATCGTCGCGTGCGGGGCGAAGGAGTCGAGCTTGCCCGTCACGCGATCGTCGAACCGGGTACCGAGGGCGACGATGAGGTCCGCCTTCTGCAGGGCGGCCACGGCCGGGACGCTCCCGTGCATTCCCGGCATGCCAAGGTGCTGGGGATGCGAGTCCGGCAGGGTTCCCTTGGCCATCAGGGTGGTGACGACGGCGGCGCCCGAAGCGTCGACGAGCTTGCGGAGGCCATCCCAGGCCCCGGATCTCATGACGCCTCCCCCGACGTACAGGACGGGCCGCTTCGCCGTGGCGAGCAACTTCGCGGCTTCCTGTATCGACTTGGAGTGGGGTTTGACGACGGGGTGATATCCCCGGAGCACGAACTGCGGGGGCCACGAGAACTCGGTCGTGGCCGCCAGGGACGACTTGGTGACATCGACGAGCACGGGACCGGGCCTGCCCGTCGTCGCGATGTGGAAGGCCTCCTGGATGGCCCGGCCGATCTGGCCGGGATCCGTGATGATCTCGTTGTGCTTGGTGATCGGCTGGGTGATGCCGACGATATCGGCCTCTTGGAAGGCGTCCGTCCCGATGTTGGCCGCGGCGACCTGCCCGGTGATGCACACCATGGGGATGGAATCCAGGTTGGCGTCCGCGATGGCGGTCACGAGATTGGTCGCACCGGGGCCCGAGGTCACGATGCACACCCCCGGTCGTCCGGTCACGTGGGCGTATCCCGACGCGGCATGCCCGGCACCCTGCTCGTGCCGAACGAGGATGTGCCTCAGTTTCGTCGAGTCGAGGAGGGGATCGAACGCCCCCATGATCGCGCCCCCGGGAATCCCGAAGATGTCGGTCGCCCCGACGAGTTCGAGAGAGCGGACAAGCGCCTGGGCACCGGTCATCTCGGTCGGGCTGACGGCCTCGGAGGAGGTCGTCTTCGGTGACGATGCGGCCTTGGGGGACGCGGCCTTGGGGGACGCGGCCTTGGCCGGCTTCTGTCCCTTCGCTGCCTGTGCTTCTGCCATGGTCACTCCTGATTGTGTACGGAACGAGGCGGCCTCAACGTCCGCCCCGCATGGAAAACCCCCTCGGCCGGGTGGCTGTGGGGGCGTGCGCGCGGACGATTCCGAGGAACGGGGCTAGTCGCCCGCGCGCCTGGGTACTACGAGGATCGCCTGCATGCCCCCGACTCTACGGCATGGTGGGGTGAAATCCGACCACTTTCGGCCGATTCTCACATTGTGGGTCACGTTCTTACATTCTGAGACTCGGATGGAGACTCGTCCGGCCCCCCTTTGAGGAAGCCTCGCAACGCTTCGAGGTCGAGGATCCGCTCCTCGGATATGTACGCCGCCGCGCTCCGGGTCACCATCGGGGCCTTGGACACGCGGAACAGCCGGCACCACCCCTCGACGATCGCTCCCGCGACCCACATAAGCCACATGGGAAGGGGGATGACCCGGACCCGCCTGCCCGCGTCCTCCTCCAGCAGGCGCCGGAACAGATCTCTCACCCGCTCGGGGGGTGCCTCCGCCACATTGAGCACCCGGACTCCCTTGGACGGCCGCTCGACGGACGCCCGGATCGCCCGGCTCAGAAGGCCAACCGGGGTCATCGACCACGTCCCCGTCCCCCCGGGAACGAGGGCCCATCCCCCAAGCCTGAGCCGTCGGATCCTCGGCAGGATGGTTCGGTCCCCCGGCCCGTAGATGATGCTCGCCCGGAGGATCGTCACCGACCGGCCCTCGCGACCCGCCTCCTCGACAAGCGTCTCCTCGGCCTCGAGCTTGGATCGGGAGTAGTCGTCGTGAAGCCCTTCGCCGGTGACATCGGCCTCCGCGAGGGGCTTTCCGCCCGCCGCCACCCGGCTCGGGGGATACACGCTCGCCGACGACACGAACACGAACGGGACCCCGGGCCAGGCCTCCAGGATCCTCCGGGTGCCCTCGACATTCACACGTCGAAGCTCCCCGCTCACGTCGGACGTCGCGAGCGACGCGGCGCAGTGGGCGATCGCATCAACCTTGGGGAGGGGCTCGCCGCCCGAGTAGTCCTCCCTGAGGTCCCACAGGAGGGCTTCCGGACGCCCGTCGATCGGCCTCCGGGCGAGCCTGACCACCCGGTGACCTCGAGATTCGAGTTCGGCCACGGCAGCCCCGCCGACGAATCCTCCAACCCCCGTCACCGCCACGGTCAGGCTCGGCCCGCTCATCGTCGGCTCCTCGATTGCTCCCCGCTAGCCGAGCACCGCGCCCTTGGACGCGCTCCCGACCAGCTTGGTGTACTTGGCGAGCACCCCGCGGGTGTACGGGTGGGGAACCGGCGCCCAGCCCTTCCTGCGGGCCTTCATCTCCTCCTCGTCCACCTCGACGTCGATGGTCCCGTCCTTGACGTTCAGCCGAACCCGGTCGCCGTCGGCCACGAAGGCGATGGGGCCCCCGTCGACCGCCTCCGGCGCCACGTGCCCCACGCAGAGCCCGGTGGTTCCCCCGGAGAAGCGCCCATCCGTGACCAACAGGACGGTCTTGCCGAGCCCCGCGCCCTTGATGGCGGCCGTGATGGCCAGCATCTCCCGCATGCCGGGACCTCCCTTGGGGCCCTCGTACCGAATGATGACGGCGTCGCCGGCCTTGATGGTCCCGTCGGCCAACGCGTCCAAGGCGGCGCGCTCCCGATCGAAGACCCGGGCCGTCGCCTCGAACGTCTCGTCGTCGAAACCGGCGGACTTGACCACCGCCCCGTCGGGGGCCAGGGAACCCCGGAGGATGGTGATGCCGCCGGTCTCGTGAAGGGGCTTGTCCAGGGTCCGGAGGATCGTCCCGTCGAGGCCGGGGGGATCGATTTCGGCAAGGTTCTCCGCCACGGTCTTGCCGGTCGCGGTGAGGGCGTCCCCATGGAGCAGCCCCGCGTCGAGCAGGGCCTTCATGACGACCGGTACGCCGCCGACACGGTCGACGTCGTTCATGACGTAGCGGCCGTACGGCTTGAGGTCCCCGAGGTGGGGCACCTTCTCCCCGATGCGGGAGAAGTCATCGAGGGTGATGTCGACGTCGGCCTCGTGCGCGATGGCGAGCAGGTGGAGGACGGCGTTCGTCGAGCCGCCGAAGGCCATGACGACCGCGATGGCGTTCTCGAAACCCTTCTTCGTCATGATCTGGCGGGCGGTGATGCCCTTCCGGAGAAGTTCGACGACCGCCTCGCCCGAGCGATGGGCGAAGGCGTCCCTGCGGGCGTCGGCGCTCGGCGGCGAGGTGCTCCCTGGAAGCGCCAGCCCGATCGCCTCGGCCGCGGAGGCCATGGTGTTGGCCGTATACATCCCTCCGCAGGCGCCCTCCCCGGGACAGATGGCCTTCTCGATACGCACGACGTCCTCGGCCGAGAGGAGTCCCTTGGTGTAGGCCCCCACCGCCTCGAACCCGTCGACGATGTTGACCTCCTTCTCCGTGCCATCCGTCAGGCGCACCCATCCTGGGACGATGGTGCCGGCGTAGAGGAAGACAGCCGAGACGTCGAGGCGTGCGGCGGCCATCATCATTCCCGGGAGCGACTTGTCGCAGCCGGCGAGGAGGACGGCGCCGTCCATCCGCTCCGCCTCGATGACGGATTCGACGCTGTCGGCGATGAGGTCGCGGGAGGGGAGGGAAAAGTGCATGCCCTCGTGACCCATGGAAATGCCATCGCTCACGGAAATCGTCCCAAACTCGAGGGGGTAGCCGCCCCCGGCGTGGACCCCCTCCTTCGCGGCCTGGGCGAGCCGGGCGAGGGACAGGTTGCACGGCGTGATCTCGTTCCACGACGAGGCGATGCCGATCTGAGGCTTGCGGAAGTCCTCGTCCCCCATGCCCACGGCCCGGAGCATCCCTCGGGCCGCGGTCG
>CAYTLH010000118.1:0-6209 GCA_964438525.1 uncultured Demequinaceae bacterium
CCCTCATTTCCGAAGCCGTCCGGGGAGAGGGTGCCCTACTCCTGAACTCGGACGGGCAGCGTTTCATGCCTGACCTCCACCCGATGGCGGAACTGGCCCCGAGGGACGTGGTCTCCCACGCCATCGTCGGGGAGATGGCCAAGACGGGCGAGGACAACGTATTCCTCGACGCCCGGCACATCGGCGAGGACAGGATCAACAGCCGCTTCCCCACCATCCAGGAGGCCCTGGCCGAGCATGACCTCAATCTGGCGACCGATCTCATCCCCGTGGCCCCCGCCCAGCACTTCCACTCGGGGGGGATACTGACGGACCTCCGGGGCCGATCGGACCTCGAGGGGCTCTACGCCGCTGGGGAGGCGGCCGCCACCGCCGTCCATGGAGCGAACCGCCTAGCCTCGAACTCCCTCCTCGAGGGGCTCGTGTACGCCCACCGGGCCGCCAGGGACGCTGCCTCCAGGATCACCGACGGGGAGCTCATCGTCCGGGACCCCGTCAAGAGGCCGGGGACCCAGGGGCTCCTGCCGGCGACGGACCGCCTGCGCATTCAGCGGATCGCCCACCAGGGGGTCGGGCCGGTGCGGGACGGAGAGGGCCTCGAGGAGGCCTGGCAGGAGCTCAGGGAGATCCGCCGCCCGGGACGGTTCGAGGATTCCACGGTCGAGGTGTCTCCCCAGACGGCGGAGTGGGAGACGACGAGCGTCGCCCAGACGGCCGCGGGGATCATCGCGACGGCGCAGATCAGGACGGAGAGCCGGGGGGGTCACTATCGGGAGGATTACCCGGAGCCGAACGACGACGAGTGGAAGGTGCGGCTCGGGGTCCATTACGACGCCGGACATCACCTCAGGGTGGATCCCCTACCCATCGACTGGACGCCCGACTCCCGATAGTCCCCGTCCTAGGCCAGCGAGAGGAATGCCTTCTCGAGGCGCTCGCGAGTCTTGTCGTCGGAGGGGTCGGATTGGCACTGACGCAGCCCCGCGGCGACGAGGGAGAAGCCGGCCCGGTCAAGAGCCTTGGACACCGCCGCGAGTTGGGTCAGGATGTCCTCGCAGTCGCGTTCGTCTTCGAGCATGGTGAGGATCCCGTCGATCTGGCCCCGGGCCCGCTTCAGGCGGTTCGCCAGGGGTGTGCGTTCGTCGTGCGAGATATGGATTCCGCCCATCGTTCCGTCTCCTGTTCGTCGCTTTTCCGACCCTCAATGTCCCACTCGTCCCAACAGAATACCCCCCGGGGCATAGGGCGTGTGTGGCCGTGGAGTTGCGTTCTCCCACGGAAACGGAACAATGGTCGCGTGACAATGCCGGAAACGCTGGACCAGGATCGTCCGCTCACCGTCGAGTGGCTCGCCGACACCGTCAGGCGTGCCCTGGACGAGGACCTGGGCGGCGACCCGGGCCGCGACGTCACGACGCAGGCGATCATCGAGCCCGGGGCCGCCGTGACCGGGGAGATCGTCGTCCGGGAGTCGGGGGTGGTCGCCGGAGTGCCGGCAATCGCGGAGGTGCTCTCGCAGGTAGCGGCTCGGCTCGGGATCGACGAGGCCTGGGTCCGGGTGCTCAAGCAGGATGGGGAGCGGGTGGGTCCGGGCGACGTCGTCGCGGAAATCGCCGGATCGGGCCAGGTGATTCTCGTGGCCGAGAGGACCATCCTGAACTTCATGTGTCGGGCCTCCGGCATCGCGACCCACACCCGTCGATGGGCGGATGCCCTCGAGGGCTCGGGTACCAAGGTCCTCGACACCCGGAAGACGACGCCGACCCTTCGCGAACTGGAGAAGTATGCCGTCAGGTGCGGCGGGGGGGTGAACAAGCGCCTCGGCCTGTACGACGTCGCGATGATCAAGGACAATCACGTCATCGCGGCCGGGGGGATCCGGGCGGCGGTCGAGGCGGTCCGTGAGCGCTTTCCGGACGTGCCGATCCAGGTGGAGGTCGAACGGCTGCCCCAGGCTGTCGAGGCCGTCGACGCCGGCGCGAGATTCCTCCTGCTCGACAACATGGCCCTATCGGCGACGGTGGAGATCGTCGATTACGTCCGGTCCCGGAAGGGCGAGGTCGGGGACATCCAACTGGAAGCGACCGGGGGGATGACCCTGGAGAGGGCCCAAGAGGTCGCGGCCACCGGAGTGGACTACATCTCGGTCGGGTCGTTGACCCACTCGTCGGACGCCCTCGACCTCGCTCTCGACCTTCACTGAGCCGAGGAGCATAGACGCCGAGGGTTTCGCCGGTAGCCTTGTGGTCGTGACCGACGAAACCGATCTTCCAGAACAGATGCGCATCAGGCGCGACAAGCGGGACCGCATACTCGCGGCCGGCGGTGAGGCCTACCCGGTCGAAGTCCCGACGACCCATGAGATCGCCGAGGTGAAGGCCGTCCATGATGGGCTGAAGGCGGGGGAGGAGACCGACGAGATCGTCGGCGTGGCGGGACGGGTGGTCTTCGTGCGGAACACGGGCAAGCTCGTCTTCGCGGCCGTCCAGGACGGGGCCGGGGAGCGACTTCAGGTCATGGTCAGCGAGGACGGCGTCGGTTCCGACTCCCTTGCGGCCTTCAAGGCGGATGTCGACCTGGGGGATTTCCTTTTCGCACGCGGAAGGGTGATCTGCTCCAAGCGGGGCGAGATCTCCGTGCTCGCCGACGAGTGGAGATTGGCCTCCAAGGCGCTCCGGCCCCTGCCCGTGCTTCACAAGGATCTATCAGAGGAATCGCGGGTGCGACAGCGGTACGTCGACCTCATTTCCAGGCCCTTGGCGCGGGCCACCGCGCGTCATCGGGCCGGGGTGGTTCGGTCCCTCAGGGAGTCTCTCCACGCCAAGGGTTTCTTGGAGATCGAGACCCCCATGCTCCAGACCCAGGCGGGAGGCGCGACCGCCCGCCCCTTCGTCACCCATATGAATGCCTTCGACCTCGACCTGTATCTCAGGATCGCCCCGGAACTCTTCCTCAAGCGGGCGGTCGTCGGGGGGCTCGACAAGGTTTTCGAGATCAACCGCAACTTTCGCAACGAGGGTTCGGACTCCTCACACTCGCCCGAGTTCTCCATGCTCGAGGTGTACGAGGCATACGGGGACTACTCCACGATGGCGACGCTGATTCGCGATCTCGTCCAAAGCGCCGCGCGGGACGTCTTCGGCGACACCACGGTCGAACTCGCCGACGGCGCGACCTACGATCTTGGGGGGACGTGGGCCGACCTCAGCCTGTACCCCTCGTTGTCGGAGGCCCTCTCGGCGGAGGTCACCCCCGAGACCGAGGTTCGGTGGCTCAAGGGCAAGTGCGACGAGGCCGAGATCGTCCTGGACCCGATGAAGGTCTCTCATGGGGTCCTGGTCGAGGCCCTGTGGGAGCATCACGTCGGGGCTCACATCGACGCCCCGACCTTTGTACGTGACTTCCCCGTCGAGACCTCCCCCCTGACCCGATCCCACCGGGAGCTCCCCGGCGTCACCGAGAAGTGGGACCTATACGTCCGGGGGGTCGAGTTGGCCACCGGCTACTCCGAGTTGATCGACCCGATCGTCCAGCGGGAGCGGTTCGAGCAGCAGGCGGAGAGGGCGGCGAAGGGCGACGACGAGGCCATGCAGGTCGACGACGACTTCCTGACCGCGATGGAATACGCCATGCCTCCGGCCGGCGGCTTAGGCATGGGCATCGACCGACTCCTCATGGCCCTCACGGGTCTGGGAATTCGGGAGACGATCCTATTTCCTTTAGTCAAACCCATGGGTATCGAATAGCGGTTATCCGGAATAGGATTAACGCGGAACAACGGCGATATTTCGAATGATATTCATTCGGTCAATATGGAAGACGAAAGAGGTGCCCTCATGGCGCAAAAGGTACAGGTGATCTTGGTCGACGACGTAGACGGGGGGCAGGCGGACGAGACCGTGAGTTTCGCCCTCGACGGCACGAACTACGAAATCGACCTGTCGGCCTCGCGAGCCAAGGAATTGCGGGAGGACTTCGACAGGTGGGTCTCGAAGGCCCGCAAGGTCGGGGCACGGGCCAGGGGCAATCGTACGGGCAGGACGTCGGACGCGACGGCCATCCGGGCCTGGGCCAAAGCCAACGGCGTCGCGGTGAGCGAACGCGGCCGCGTCTCGGCCGAGGTGCGCCAGGCTTACGCCGCCCGCAAGGCCTAGGACCGGCCCGTCCCACGGATCCCAGGGCGCGATCGTGACGGTGCGATGGTGGTGGGGAACCTACCCCGAGGCGGGGTTGGGTTCCCCGACCGGGACGGGCGAGGGACTGTGGAGCATGGCTCCGGAAGGCTCCGAGGCGTCCCTCGTCCTGGAGATTCCCGCCCCCTCCTTTATCGTCGCCCACCCGGACCTGCCCCTTCTATACGCGGTCACGGAGGAGGACGGGTCGACGGTTGCCTGCGTGAGCATCGAGGATCCCGATCACCCCAAGGTCGTCACGTCGCAGCCCACCGGGGGATCCGGGGCCTGCCACGTCCTCCTGTCGCGGGATACCCTGACCTTGTACGTCTCCCACTACACGAGTGGGGAGGTGGCCGTCGTCCCGCTCGCGGCGGACGGAAACCTGGCCTCCGACGCCCCTCTCCAGGTGCTTCCCGGTCGAGGATCGGGGCCGGTGCCTCGAAGGCAGGAGGGGCCCCACGCCCACTGTGCCGGATATGCCCCCGAGTCGGACACCCTCGTCGTCGCCGACCTCGGCGCCGACGAGCTTCGATGCTACGGAGTCCTCGCGGACGGACTGCTCGACCCGGCTGGGGCGGTCGATCTGCCAGCCGGCTCGGGGCCCCGCCACTTCGCGACGACGGGCGACCTCCTCTATGTCGTATGCGAGCTGGGCCACACCCTCACCACCCTCAGGTGGGATGCCGCTGGCGGGGAGGGGGGCCTCGTCGCCTCCGTCCCGACCACGCCGGTCCCCCTCCGCAGCGGATCGGAGATCTGCGACGCGCACGTGGTCGCGGTCGGCGGGGTCCTCCTAGTGTCCGTCCGAGGTGCAGACGTGATCTCCGTCTTCGACCTTGACGCGGAGGGACTGCCTCGGTATCGCGCCGGGTTCGATTCTGGGGGCGAGTACCCGAGGCACTTCGCGGTGATCGGCGAACGGCTCGTGGTGGGAAACGAGAAGTCCCACCGCGCCTCCCTCTTCGACCTGGCGGATGTGCTGTCCCTCGAGGCCCCGGACGATCCCTCCATTCCGGCCGGCCTGCCGCACCGGGACGTCGGCATCCCCAGCCCGGCGTGTGTCTGCGCCGCCTGAGGCATACCCACAGTGGTTCAGGACCTTCGGCGGCTTCCGCGGCGGGACGGATTGCCTAGGATGAGATCATGACCTACACACTCGTGCTGCTTCGCCACGGCGAAAGCGAATGGAACGCCAAGAACCTCTTCTGCGGTTGGGTGGATGTCGCCCTGACCGAGAAGGGCGTCACCGAGGCGATCCGAAGCGGCGAACTTTTGAAAGAGAAGGGCATCCTCCCGGACATTGTCCACACCTCCGTGTTGCGGCGTGCGATCGCAACCGCGAACCTTACGCTGGACGAATGCGACCGCCATTGGATCCCGGTCAAGCGCCACTGGCGTCTGAACGAGCGTCATTACGGCGACCTCCAAGGGAAAAACAAGGCCGAGACGCTCGAGCAGTTCGGCGAGGAGCAGTTCATGCTCTGGCGTCGTTCCTACGATGTTCCCCCGCCGCCGATCGCTGATGACAGCCCGTACTCGCAAGCCGGCGACCCTCGCTACAAGGGCGAACCCGTCCCGAAGAGCGAGTGCCTCAAGGACGTCTTGGGCCGAGCCCTCCCCTACTGGGAAAGCGACATCGTCCCGGACCTCAAGGCCGGCAAGGTCGTGCTCGTCGCCGCCCACGGGAACTCGCTTCGAGCCCTCGTGAAGTACCTGGACGACCTTGACGACGAGACGATCGTCGGGCTCAACATCCCGACGGGCATCCCCCTCGTGTACGAACTTGACGACAACCTCAAGCCGATCGTCAAGGGGGGCGAGTACCTCGACCCCGAAGCGGCGGCCGCCGGTGCGGCCGCGGTCGCGGCACAGGGCAGAAAGTAGGGGACGGTCAGATAGCCGACCGGTCGTCGTCGATATCCCCTGTCACCAGGTAGACGACGCGCCGGGCGACATTGACCGCGTGGTCGCCGAAGCGTTCGAGGAATCGCGCCAGGAGCGAGATGTCGAGGGTCTGCTGGGTCCCGCCCTTAT
>CAYTLH010000119.1:0-21441 GCA_964438525.1 uncultured Demequinaceae bacterium
TCATCGACGAGGTGATCACCGTGACCACCGACCAGGCCATGGACACCGGCCGGATGACCTACGCGCAGGCGGCCAACCTGGCCGTCAACCAGACCCTGGTCAGGTCGCTCAACACCTCGATCGTCGCCCTCCTGCCCGTCAGCGCCATCCTGTATATCGGCGCCTACTTCCTGGGAGCCGGAACCCTCAAGGACATCTCCCTCGCCCTCTTCGTCGGGATGGCCGTCGGGACCTATTCGTCCATCTTCGTCGCCACCCCGGCCGAGGTCGCCCTCCGCGAACGGGAGCCCCGGATCAAGGCTCATACCAAGGCGGTCCTCGACGCTCGGGCGGGAGCCTCGCCGGAGGGGAAGGTCGGCGACGACTTCCGCGTCGGAGCCCTGAAGAAGGGGCAGCACAAGGGCGTCGCGGCTCAGCCCAAGCGCAAACGCCGGTCGTAGACTAATAGGTCCATAGCGATCCGAGGAGGGCCATGAGCGAGTACCCGCCCCCCTCTATGGCCCCGGGCCCCCGCGGTTTCCTCAAGCGCCAGAAGCCCCCCGTCGGCGTCGTCGACCCCGTCGTCGAGGCGTACCGCCGGATGTTTCCCAAGGGCAAGACCGCCCTCATCGAAAGGGCCTTCCAATACGCCCAGCGGGCCCATGAGGGTCAGCAGAGGATGAGCGGGGACCCGTACATCACCCACCCCGTCGCAGTCGCAGAGATCGTCGCCGACCTTGGGCTGCCCGACACGGTCATCGCGGCGGCGCTCCTCCACGACGTCGTGGAAGACGCCGGAATCGCGGTCGACGACATCCGATCCGAATTCGGCGACGAGGTCGCCATGCTCGTCGACGGGGTCACCAAACTCGATCGGATCACGTACGGGGAGTCCGCCCAGGCCGAGACCGTCAGGAAGATGGTTCTCGCGATGGCCCGGGACATCCGCGTCCTCATCCTCAAGCTCTGCGATCGCCTGCACAACGCCCGCACCTGGGAGTTCGTGCCCGTCAAGACCGCCCGTCGGAAGGCCCAGGAGACCCTGGAGATTTACGCGCCCCTCGCCCATCGCATGGGGCTCAATACCATCAAGTGGGAGCTCGAGGACCTGTCGTTCGCGAACCTGTACCCGAAGATCTACCAAGAGATGATCGACGTCGTCGCCGAACGGGCCCCCGAGCGGGAGAAGTACCTCGAACAGGTCCGGGCCGAGGCCGAATCCGTCCTCAAGGATATGAAGATCAAGGCGTCCATCGTCGCCCGGCCCAAGCATTACTACTCCGTCTACCAGAAGATGATCGTCCGGGGTCGCGACCTCTCCGACATCTACGACCTCGTCGGCATCAGGATCCTCGTCGACACCGTCCGGGACTGCTACGCCGTCCTCGGGGCTATGCACGCGAAGTACCAGCCGGTGCCGGGACGGTTCAAGGACTACATCGCCATGCCCAAGTTCAACCTCTATCAGTCCCTCCACACGACCGTCATCGGACCGACCGGGAGACCCGTGGAGTTTCAGATCCGCACCCACGAGATGCACCGCATCGCCGAATACGGATATGCCGCCCACTGGAGATACAAGCTCGGAAAAAAGGCGCCGACGACCGACGCGAACGGAATCGCGTGGCTCAAACAGATCGCTGACTGGCAACAGGAGACCGGGGACCCCAGCGAATTCCTCGAGGCCCTTCGCGGAGAGATCACCCAGGCCGAGGTCTACGTCTTCACGCCGGCGGGCAAGCTCCTCGCCCTGCCGCAGGGATCGACGCCCGTGGACTTCGCCTATGCCGTACACACTGAGGTGGGGCACAAGACCATCGGGGCGAAGGTCAATGGCAGGCTCGTTCCACTGGATTCCAAACTCGACAACGGCGACACGGTCGAGATCCTCACGTCCTCGGACGCCGCGGCGGCCCCCAAGCGCGACTGGCTCGAATTCGTCGAGAGCACGAGGGCCCGGAATAAGATCCGGCAGTGGTTCACGCGGGAGAGGCGGGAGGAGAGCATCGAGACGGGCAAGGATATGCTGGCCAAGGCCATCCGCCGTCAGCACCTGCCCATCCAGCGGATGATGACCAGATCCAGCCTCCTCGCCCTCGCCCGGGCGATGCAGTACGAGGATGTCGACTCCCTGTACGCGTCCATCGGGGAGCACCGCGAGCAGGCCGCCGACGTCGTCGCCAGGATGGTCGAGGGGATCGGGGGTCAAGAGGGGGCGTGGGAAGACCTCACCGAGATCGCGAGGCCCGGGGTGAGGGCGGAGCGCCGGGTCAGATCCGATCCCGGGATCACCGTCCACGGGCTGACCGACATCGCCGTCAAGCTTGCCAAGTGCTGCACCCCCGTGCCGGGGGACCCGATCCAGGGATTCGTCACGCGCGGGTCCGGGGTCAGCATCCACCGCACGGACTGCGAGAACCTCAAGGCCCTCGAAGACCGCAAGGAGCGGTTCGTCGACGTCACCTGGACGGGAAAGAGCGACGCGACCTTCCTCGTCCACATCGAGGTCGAGGCCCTCGATCGGGAACGGCTCCTGTCGGACATCACCCAGGTGCTGTCCGACTATCACCTCAGCATCACCAGCGCACACGTCAACACGTCGAAAGATCGGGTGGCGCTGTCGAGTTTCGCCTTCGAGATGGCCGACCCGTCTCACCTGGGCGCCGTCCTGAAGGCGGTTCGACGGGTCGATGGGGTGTACGACGTTCGGCGGATCACCGGGTCAAGGAGGGGGTCGGAGGGCGGCCCGGCCGGGGGGAGTACCACGAAGGCGGCCCCCACAAAGGCGGCCCCCAAGAGGGTGGGCCCGAAGAAGGCGGCTCCGAAGAAGGCGGCCTCCAAGGAAGCGACCACGAAGAAAGCGAGCCCGAAGACGTCATCTCCGAAGAAGGCGGCTCCCAAGAAGGAGACCCCCAAGAAAGCGGTCCCCACGAAGGAGCCTCCCAAGAAGACGACCTCGAAGAAGGCGAGTCCTTAGGCGAACGAGCCCTCGACGTGGGAGTCTATGCGGACCAGAGCGCCTGCTCGATCGCCGACCAGGCGTTCCTGGCCCGAGAGGCCCCGGCACCGCGACGGCTCTCGCCGGCGACGAGGGCCGCCACCTCGTCACGTTTGACGGCACCGCTACGAAGGCAGGCGACGACCATCGGGATGGCCCGACCGAGCTCGTCCCAGCGGAGGGAATCGACGGCGCATCGGGCGGGACCCGCGACCCGAACCCCGTGGAAGGCCTCCGCGGGTTCGAGCGCGGCCGCCCCGGAGTGGAAACGAAGGATCCAGCCGGGCGGATGTGACCCCGGGGGCAGCCGGTGGAGTCCCCGAGCCCCGACTAGGTCGAGGTCCCTGGGGCGACAACCACCGGAGTGAATCCAGAGGCCCGCGAGTCCGGACACGACCGTGTGCCCGGGTACGACACCGACGAGGGGCCGCGCTCGGTCGGCGCGAATGACCGGAAGGTCGACGGGCGCCCCGAAACCTGGCCCGAGGGGTACGACGATCCCCTCTCTGGCCATGCGATCGAGGGAGACGGTTCCGACGTCGGTCGAGGAGACGAGGTCCATCCCCTCAGGGTGGCTCAGAGCCGAGGTCCGCGCGAGGCGGGTTCCCGCTTCTGGGGATGAGGGCTTCGTCCGTGCAGGCGAGCCCCCGGCGTAGCCGTCAGGCGTTCTCGGGGGACGCCGCGATCTCGTCCAGCCACGCCTGCCGGGTCTCGCGAGCCTCGGAGAGGGCTTTGACGGCCCTCTGGTCGTCCTTGGCTTGGGCCTCCTCGATCTGGGCGTCCAAGTCGGCGATCGCGGCGACGAGTTGTTGCGACGCCCCGTTGACCCGGGCCTCGAGTTCGGGGTTGCGGTTCTCCCAGGCGGCATTCGATGCCTCCCGAATGGCTCGTTCGACCGCGGCGAGCCTTCGGTGGAGGGCGTCGGCATCGGCCTTGGAAACCTTGCCGCACGCGTCGAACCTGTCCTGGATGGAGAAGAGGGTGGTCTTCGCGGTTGCGAGGTCCGTGATGGGGAGAAGGGCCTCCGCCTCCTGGACGATGACCTCTTTCTTGGCGAGGTTGTCAGATTCGACCGCCTTTTGCTGATCTTGGATCTCCCGTCGGGCGTCGAAGAACGAGTCTTGGGCCGTCCGGAATCGTTGCCAAAGCGCGTCGTCGCTGGCCTTCTTCCCTCGGCCGGCGGCTTTCCACTCTGACATCAGGGACCGGAACGTCCGGGCCGTCTCGTCCCACTTGGTCGACGAGGCCAGGGCTTCGGCCTGTTTGACGAGCTTCTCCTTGATCTCGGCCACCTCGGCGTTGCGCTTCTCCAATTCGGAGAAATGGCGCTTTCGGGTCTTCTCGAACGTCGATCGGGCGTGGGCGAATCGTTGCCACAGGGAGTGCTCGGTTTCCTTCCCGATGCGGATGGAGGATTTTTGTGCCTCCTTCCATGCGTCCAGCAAGCCCCTGAGCTCGGCGGTGTCGTCCTTCCAGTGGACGGCCTCGACGGGCTTGGCGGCGATCTCTTCCGCCCGGGCGACGAGCGCTTCGCGCTCGGACTCCGCCTCGGCCCTCGCGGCCTTGCGTTCTTTCTGCAACCGCTCCCGGATGGCGGCAGCCCTCTTGGACACGACCGCGAGCCGTTTGCGGTAGGAGGCGAGGCTGCCGACGCAGTCAGGGGATTCGAGGACGGACTCGGCCTCCTTGAGGGAGTCCTCGATTTCCTTGAGGGGCAGGTCGGAGGCCTCCAGGCGGGCGTGGAATCGCTCGAGGTTCGCCAGATGGTCGTGGTACTTACGGATGTAGGGAAGGAGGGGCTCGTCCCCCTCGGCAGGGCCGACGGTGTGTCTGGTATCGCCGTCGACCACGACAACCTGGCCATCCTCGACCGTGCCGTGCTTGGACGCCGAGGCGATGGCCTTCTTGTCCAGCGTGGTGACGATCGGGATGGGGATGGTCGGCCTAGATCGAGAGGCAAGATCGGCGGGCGAGGGGGGTGCACTCGGGGAGGGCTTCCCGGGCTTCGGTGTACTCATGCGGCGGTTACCTCGTTCAGGATGACGGGCGTCGCGGGCGGGCCGTCAGGCGATTCGGTTTCGGTGCCGGCCTCCGCGATCGCCTCCACGATATCCAATCCATCGGTCACCACGCCAAACACGGTGTACCCGCCGACGCTGTCGGGGGGGATATACGAGTCCCGGTAGACGATGAAGAACTGGCTTCCCATCGAGAAATCGTCGTTCGCGGCGCGGGCCATGGCCACCGTTCCGGCGGGATAGATATCGTCGGAAGGGGCGTTCTCGATCGAGCCGAATCGGTAGGGAGGCCCTCCCGAGCCCGTCCCGTCTGGATCCCCGCACTGGAGGATGAAGATGGTGTTCGTCTCGGGGTCGAAATCGTCCGTCGTGAGGCGGTGACAGGACGTGCCGTCGAAGAAGCCCTGATCGGCGAGGTAGGCGAAGGAACCGACAGCCAGAGGGGCCCGAGCGCCGTCGAGGCTAAGGGTGAGGGGGCCCTGGTTGGTGTCGAGGGTCGCCGTCCATTCTCGGCCCTCGGCGTAGTCGATGGGAAAGCCCAGCTGGGAGGCGGAGGGCAACGAGCTGGGGGATGGGTTGGGTGAATCCGTTCCGGCTGGGGACGTGGCCACAATCACCGCCGCGCCTCCGCCGAGCACGATTGCACCGGCCGCAATCCCCGCCACCCATCGGCGGCGTCGCCTCCGTGCGCTTCGGGCGGCAAGCCTGGCCTCAAACTGCCGCTGCCGTCGCTTCTGCCGGGCGCGAGCCTGCTTCTTCGTAGCCATCGAACCTCCGGGTGTCGCCTCCAAAGTCTAGGCGGTCGGGATGGAACAATGTGCCCATGAGTCGCGTCGACCCCCTCTCCGGATTTCCGGAGTGGACTCCGGAGGGGCGGATGGTCGAGCGTCACGTGATCGATACGTTGCGGGAGGAGTTCGAGCTCCACGGCTTTCAGGAGGTGGAGACCCGGGCGGTCGAGCCGCTCGACAGGCTCGCGGGAGAGTCCGAGGCCGCCAAGGAGATCTACGCCCTGAGGAGGATTCACGCCGACCCGGGGGACAAGGGCTCGGGGCTGGGGCTCCACTTCGACCTGACCGTGCCGTTCGCCAGATACGTCGAAGAGTTCTCGGGGCGTCTCGCCTTCCCCTTCCGCCGGTACCAGATCCAGAAGGTGTGGCGCGGCGAACGCCCCCAGGAAGGCCGATTCCGGGAGTTCTATCAGGCCGACATCGACATCGTCGGGCGTGAGACCCTCCCCGTCAGGGTCGATGCGGAGGTCATCGTCGTCATGGCCAAGGCTCTCGCCCGGCTGCCGATCCCCAAGGCCAGGATCCGGGTGAACAACCGCTCGATCGTCGAGGGTTTCTATAGGACCTTGGGGATCGAGAACACCCCGGGGGTGCTTCGCGTCGTCGATAAACTCCCCAAGATCGGTTCGACCGGGGTACGGGAGACGCTCGCCGAGATTGGGCTTGGCGACGAGACGATCGACGGCGTCCTCGCCCTGGCGTCCGTGTCGGGGGACGAGGACAAGATCCGGGACCGGGTCGGGAAAGTCGTGGACGAGCATGGGGGAGGGGAGGGAAAGGACGCGGTCCAGGCCGGGGTCGAGGAGCTTGTCGAGGTGCTCACGGGGGTCAATTCGACCCTCCCGGGGGCCGCCGTCGCCGACCTCAGCATCGCGAGGGGGCTGGATTACTACACGGGCTCGGTCGTCGAGACCTTTCTCAAGGGGCACAAGGACCTGGGGTCGATCTGCTCCGGGGGGAGATACGACTCCCTCGTCGCCGGGGGAGCGTATCCCGGCGTCGGAATGTCCGTTGGGGTGTCGCGCCTGGTCGCCAGGATCCTCCAGGCGGGGCTGGCCGCGCCGACCCGGTCCTCCCCGACGGCCGTATACGTGGTGGTGGCCGACGAGGAAGACCGACCCCGCTCTGAATCGATCGCCGACCGCCTGAGGGCCCGGGGCATCCCGACCGAGGTGTCGCCCACGGCGGCGAAGTACGGCAAGCAGATCCTGGCGGCGGACCGGAAGGGCATCCCCTTCGTGTGGTTTCCCGGCGAGGGGAACGGCGGGGAGGTCAAGGACATCCGATCCGGGGCCCAGGTCGGGGCCGATCCCGGACGATGGATGCCGCCGGAGGCGGATCTCAAACCCCGCGTCGAACGCCGGTAGACTTTCCCCGCAATCTCAACCGTAAGGATCAACCGTGCTCCGCACCGCACTCGCAGGAAAGCTCCGCGCCTCGGACGACGGCGCGACCGTCACCCTCGTCGGCTGGGTGGGTCGACGTCGCGACCATGGGGGTGTGGCCTTCTTCGACCTGAGGGATGAGTCCGGCTTCGCCCAGATCGTCATCCGGGAGGAGATCGCCCACGTACTCCGGCTGGAATTCGTCGTCCAGGTCACGGGCACGGTCCGGCTCCGGCCGGAGGAAAGCGTCAACCCCAACCTGCCCTCGGGTGAGGTTGAGGTTGTGGCCGACGACGTCACCATCCTCAATGAATCCGATCCCCTCCCGTTCCCCGTCGACGAGCACGTCGCCGTCGGCGAGGAGGCTCGGCTACGGCACCGCTACCTCGACCTCAGGCGTCCCCGGCCACGGGAGATCATCGTGCTTCGGAGCGAGGTCAACAAGGCCGCGCGCCGGATCATGGACCGCCACGGTTTCATCGAGATCGAGACCCCGACCCTGACCCGCTCCACCCCCGAAGGGGCCAGGGATTTCATCGTCCCGGCGAGGCTCGCCCCGGGTTCCTGGTACGCCCTGCCCCAGTCTCCCCAGCTTTTCAAGCAGCTCCTCATGGTCGCCGGAATGGAACGGTACTACCAGATCACCCGGTGCTACCGGGACGAGGACTTTCGGGCCGACCGCCAGCCGGAATTCACCCAGCTCGACATCGAGATGAGCTTCGTCGATCAGGACGACGTCATCGCGGTCGCCGAGGACGTGGTCCAGGAGCTTTGGTCGCTTATCGGGTACGAGGTCTCCCTGCCGATTCCCCGCTTGACGTACGCCGAATCCATGCGCCGCTTCGGTACGGACAAGCCGGACCTCAGATACGGCCTCGAGCTCGTCGAGTTGACGGATTACTTCAAGGACACGCCCTTCCGGGTGTTCCAGGCCCCGTACGTCGGCGCCATCGTCATGTCCGGGGGGGCGTCCCAACCGCGGAGGACCCTGGACGCCTGGCAGGACTGGGCCAAGCAGCGGGGGGCGAAGGGACTCGCCTACGTGCTCGTCGAGGAGGGGGGGAAACTCGGGGGACCGGTCGCCAAGAACCTCTCCGAGGACGAGAGGGCCGGGCTCGTCGACGCCGTCGGGGCATCGGCGGGGGACTGCGTCTTCTTCGCCGCGGGGCCGGAGGCGCCGTCTCGGGCGCTCCTCGCGGCGGTTCGGGGGGAGATCGCCGACCGGTTGGGTCTGGCCAAGGAGGGGGAGTTCGCCTTCACCTGGATCATCGACGCGCCGCTGTTCAAACCCGTCAGTGCGGACGACGAGGACGTGGCGGTCGGCTCGGGGGCGTGGACGGCCGTCCATCACGCCTTCACCTCGCCCAAGCCGGAGTGGATGGACCGGTTCGAGGAGGATCCTGGGGCGGCGCTCTCCTACGCCTACGACATCGTGTGCAACGGAAACGAGATCGGCGGCGGATCCATCCGTATCCATCGCCGGGACGTCCAGGAGAGGGTCTTCCAGATTATGGGGATCGGGCCCGAGGAGGCTCAAGAGAAGTTCGGATTCCTCCTGGAGGCCTTCCGATACGGCGCCCCTCCCCACGGGGGGATCGCCTTCGGGTGGGACAGGATCGTCGCGTTGCTCGCCGCGTCAGAGTCCATCAGGGACGTCATCGCCTTTCCCAAGTCGGGAGGCGGGTACGACCCCCTCACCCAGGCGCCCGCGCCCATCACCCCCCAGCAGCGCAAGGAGGCCGGGATCGACGCCAAACCCAAGGACGGAGCGAAGGGCGCCACTGGGGGCACAAGCGAGGCGGGGAAGGGCGGGTCGGCGAAGGACGAGGGCGAGAAGTCGTAGCGGTTCGCCGAGACCCCGCTGAGCGCAGTGTCACAGGCTGTTGACGGCGTCCTCGGTTCCCTGCTGGAGAAGGTCCGCGAAGACG
Source organism: uncultured Demequinaceae bacterium (assembly GCA_964438525.1). GTDB lineage: Bacteria > Actinomycetota > Actinomycetes > Actinomycetales > Demequinaceae > JAFGBM01. The sequence goes on from CAYTLH010000119.1 coordinate 9,100, forward strand.
TCCGGGTTAAGGCCGTAGACGAGGGCCGCGACGCAAGCGAAGATGATGACGGCCAGCCACCGGGTGTAGACGCCCCGGGTCCGAGTGAACAGGACGATGGCCAAGGCCCCGATGATGGCCGCCCCCAGGGTCTTGATGTCCCCGAGGGGCACGAGGTACCCACCGACGTCGGCCTCGTCCTGGCCGAGCCACTCGGCGAGGTTCCAATTCACGTCGAACATCCAGACCACGAGGATGCCGACGAGCGTGACTCCCATGCCCCAGGAGGCCTTGATCGTCGATTCGCCCTCGACCCGGTAGATCTCGTAGGCGACCACCGGGATCAGGGCGAGGGCGATGACGAGGGGGGTGCTGGTGGCCAGGCCGACGACGATGCCGACCAGGGCGATGACGGAAAGGGCGAGGCAAATCGCGGTTGCGTTCTTCGTGGGACGGGCCATGGCACCACAGTAGGGCCACGGGACGGTTGCGCCTAGGAGGAGCGCGGGGGAAGGGCGGCCTCGTGGGAGAGGCCGAGCCTCCCGTAGAGGCGTCTCAACGGCCCCGGGGCCCACCAGTTCCAGTCGCCCAGGAGGGTCATGGTCGCCGGGACGAGGAGCATGCGAACCACCGTCGCGTCGATGAGGACGGCGAAGGCCAGCCCAAGCCCCACCTCCTTGATGATTATAAGATGCCCGGCCGTGAAGCCCAGGAAGACGAGGATGACGATCGCCGCGGCCGAGGTGATGATCCGGGCCGACCGCTGCAGTCCCAGGCGTACGGCTTCGTCATTGGAGAAACCTCGGTCGACGTATTCCTTGATCCTGGACAGGAGGAACATCTCATAGTCCATGGCCAGGCCGAAGCCGAAGGCCAGGATTAGGACGATGACGTAGGTCTCGATCCCCCCGGGGGACTGGAAGTCGAGGAGGCCCTCGAGGTGACCGTCCTGGAAGATCCACACGATCACCCCGATGGAGGCCGTGAGGGATAGGGAGTTGACGATGAGGGTCTTGACGGGGACGAGGATGGACCCTGTCATGAGGAAGAGCAGGAGGAAGGTTCCCAGGGCGATGATGGTCAGGGCGAGGGGGGCCCCGTCCCCGATGGCGCCGACGAAGTCGATCTGGTTGGCGGCCTGTCCTCCCACGTACAGCCGGAACGGCGGATCGAGGCCCCGGATCTCCGTCACGGCGTCGAGGGCCTCGGCCCCGCCGGCGTCCGGGGTGTCCAGGAACAGCCCGGAGAAGACGAGGTCTTCCCGGATCGTCATGGATCCCAGTCCGCTGACCCCGTCGACCTCGAGCAGAGTCGGGGCCCAAGCCGCGAACTCATCCGAGGAGGCCTCGGCCATGAGGAGCACGGGAGGGTCGGCGACGCCGGGATAGCCCTGTCCGAAGTCCTCGAGGAACAGCCGATAGGGATCGTCGGGGTGGAGGACCTCGGCCTGGGAGTTCCTCATGTGGAGGCCGGTGGCGGGGGCCGCGAAGAGCAGAAGGATCCCACCGGAGAGGCCGAGGATGAGCCAGGGTCGGCGTTGGACCCAGCCGGCCAGCCGAGAGAAGACGCCCTCGTCCCTGGTGACATCGGATGTGTACGAGAAGATCGTGCGAATGCCGGGGATTTTAGACAGGGCGCCGGGACGGATGAGGCGCTCGCCGTAGAGGTAGGCGATCGCGGGTACGAGGGTGAGGGCGGCGGCCACCGCGGTGACGACCACCCCGAGGGCGGCCCCGCCGAAGGCACGGAGCACCTCCGGGCTGAAGACGAGCATCGACCCCACGGCGATCCCCACCGTCACGCCGGAGAAGAACACCGTCCGCCCGGCCGTCTCGACGGCCCGAACCAGAGACTCCGAACGGAGATCGACGGTCCCGGCCGCTCGGGCCTTGACCATCTCCTCCCGGTACCGGGACACGATGAGGAGTCCGTAGTCGATGCACAGACCGATGCCCAGGACCGTGACGACGTTCTGGGCCGATTGCTCTACCCTCATGGGGAAGGTCAAGCCATAGACGACGGCCATCCCCCCCGCGATGGAGGCGAAGGCCCCCGCCATAGGGGTGGACGCGGCCAGGAACCCGCCGAAGACGAGGACCATGACCAGCAGGGCGAGGGGAAGGGCGATCGCCTCGCCCACCACCAGGTCCCGCTCCATCGTGGCGGAGAAGTGGTCCAAGAGGAGGGGGAAGGAGTAGGTGTGCACCTCGGAGGCGGCGTCGACCTCCCGGAGGTCCTCGAGGATCTGGTCGTACGCGTCGACCACGGCCTGGTGGGAGGAAAGGGGGGCGTCGGGACCGAGAATGGTGATGATGAGGAATCCGGACCCGTCGGATCGGAGGAGGGCCGACGGTTCGAATCCGCCCTCGATGAGGGTGGTGAGGAAAGCCGGACCGGGGAGGGCGCCGAGTGATGCGCCGGCGAAGGGGGTGACGACGAGGGCGACGTCGGGCTGCGCCACGAGGGCGCTGAGTCCGGACTCCAGCGCGGCCAGGAGCGACGGGTCGCCGGGGGCGGCGACCCTGAAGTCGGCGACCACGGGCTCCCCGGCGTTCGTCGGGGTGGTGTCCTCGTCCGTGGTCGCCAGAATGTAGCTGTCCGCCCCCCGGACCTGGGGCTCCCCGGTCTTCGTCCGGTCGAAGACGTTTCCCGCGTCCCCGATCCCGACGAAGGCGAGGAGGAAGAGGCCGGTCGCGATCATCGCCCAGGAAACGATGACGGCGACGGGGTGCCGCTCCACGGCGCGGGCGATGCGGGCGAGGATTCCCATGCTCGAATAGTAGCGAGGCCAGATTCGAAGGACGACGTCACGCCTAGTGCGAGACGCCGAACCTCTCGTAGAGCCTCGCGAGAGGTCGGGGGGCCCACCAGTTCCATTTCTGCAGGAGGGTCATGGTCGCGGGCACCAGGAGGAGCCTCACGACGGTGGCGTCGATGAGGACGGCGAAGGCCAGTCCGAATCCCACCTCTTTGATGATGAGCAGATCCCCAAAGGCGAAGCCGAGAAACACGAGGATGATGACGGCGGCAGCGGACGTGATGATGCTCCCGGATCTCTGCAACCCGACGCGGACCGCCTCGTCGTTGGAGCGTCCTTGGTCGACGAGCTCCCTGATGCGCGAGAGGAGGAAGACTTCGTAGTCCATGGCCAGGCCGAAACCGAAGCACACCAGGGCGATGACGACATAGACCTCGATCCCCCCTGGAGGCTCGAATCCCAGCACTCCGGAAAGATTCCCATACTGGAACAGCCAGACGAGGACCCCGAGGGTGGCCGCAATCGACAGCGCGTTGACGATCAGAGCCTTCAGGGGCATGAGGATGGAACCGGTCAGAAAGAAGAGGAGCACGATCACCGAGATGACAACGAATCCCAAGGCCATGAGTCCGCTGGCCTTGACGGAGTCGGAGAAGTCGACGAGGTTGGCGGCCGCCCCCCCGACGTAGACCCTGAAGGAGGACGCGGTGGCCCTCAGATCCTCGACGACGGCGACGGCTTCCGGCCCCCCGGGGTCGGGATCGAGGATGGAGACCCCCGCGACGGCCCTGCCGTTCCGCTCGACCGCCGGCGAGGCGGCCTGGATGCCGTCGGAACCGACTTCGCTCAGCCAGGCGTCCAGTTCGGCAGGGGTCGCCTCAGCGACGATGAGGATGTCGGGCTCGGCGATCGCGGGGAACGAGGCCGAGACGGCCTCCACGAATTCCCGTCGTTCGAGGTCGGGGGGGAGGAGTTCGATCTCCGAGTTCCTGGGGATGAAGGCGAGAACGGGCGCGGCGAGGATGAGGAGGAGCGCCGTCGAGGTCGCGAAGGTGAACCACGGACGCTTCTGGATCGCGCTCGCGAGTGAGTTGAGGGGGCCCTCGTCTCGGGAGACGTTGGCGGTGTGGTGGAGGATGAACTTGAAGATCCAGATGCGGCGGAGGATGCTCGGTCGCGCCAGGTGCGCCCCGAAGGCGAACGCAACAGCCGGGACCAGCGTCAAGGCGGTGGCGAGGGCGAGCAGGACGATGGCGAGGGCGGACGCCCCCAGGCCCTGCATCAACTCAGTGCGGAAGGCGATCATTCCGCTCACGCTTAGGGCGACGATGCAGCCGGAGAAGAAGATCGTGCGACCGGCGGTCGAGAGCGCCCGTTCGAGAGCGGCGGCCCTGCTGTCACGATCGCCCCCCTTGGGGCGGATCTTGATGAGTTCCTCCCGGTATCTCGAGACGATGAGAAGCCCGTAGTCGATGGACAGACCGATCCCGAGGACGCTGACGATGTTGACGGCGGCGCTGTTGAGGTTCATGGGATACGAAAGCGCGAATAGCACGCCGAGACCCGAGCCGATCGAGGCGAGAGCCCCGGCTATGGGGGTCGAGGCCGCCAGGAACCCTCCGAAGACCAGGACCATGACGATGAGGGCAATGGGGATGGAGACGAGTTCACCTCGGAGCAGGTCGTGTTCGACGAGGGTTTCGAAGTCGGACATCAGCAGGGAGAAGGAGAAGGTCAGGGCCCGTGTGTCGGGATGGGTCGAGGCGAGACTCGCCACGGCCGAATCGATCTCGGTCTCGACCGCGAGATGGGCCGCACGGGTGGCGGCGTCCGATCCATAGTCGGCGAACTCGACGATGACGACGAAGCCGCTCCCGTCATCGGCGACCAGGGACGACGGGTCCAGGGTCTCGGAACTAGGGGTGAGGCTGGCTGCCGATGGGCCCAGGGTCATTCCCAGGGGGGAGAGGACGACACCGACGCCGTCCAGACGCGCGATCGTGGCGATGGCCGGGGTTAGGGCGGCGGCGCCCTCGGGGTCGTCGGGGGCAAGTCCCAAGATGACCGAGGTCAGTTGGGACCCCTCTCCCTCTCTGAGGGCCTCGGTCGAGTATTCGGCCGCAATGGCACTGTCTGATCCGGGGATCGAGGGGGCCCCCATCTCGATTCGCTGAAACAGGCCTCCATCCCCGACCCCTGCGATGGCAACCGTCAGCGTCCCCGCTGTGACGACAACCCACCCGGCAATCACGAGGCCGGTGTGGTGCACCACGAGACGGGCGATCCTCGCGAAGATCGTCATATCGCTACCGTAGTATCGGCCCCGTCGTCCGGCATCCCTAAAGTGGGGGATATGGATCTCTTCGATTCGACCAGAACGAGCGCCCGAGGGACGCCGGAGGTGTCGGCCTCGAGCCCCCTGGCGGTGCGCATGCGCCCCCGGTCGCTCGACGAGGTCGTCGGCCAGGACCACCTCCTCAGGAGGGGCAGCCCCCTTCGGCGCCTGGTGGACGAGTCGGAGGCGGCCGCGTCAGTCCTGCTCTGGGGCCCACCGGGGACGGGCAAGACGACCCTCGCCTACCTCGTCGCGGGCAAGCGTCGGTTCTCCGAACTGTCCGCCGTCACGGCGGGGGTCAAGGATGTACGGGCGTTGATCGACGAGTCCAAGCGGAGGGTGGCGACGGGGGAGCCCGAAACGGTTCTGTTCATCGACGAGGTTCACCGGTTCACCAAGACCCAGCAGGACGTCCTCCTCCCGGCCGTCGAGAATCGATGGATCACCCTGATCGGCGCGACCACGGAGAACCCCTCCTTCTCCATCGTCGGGCCCCTTCTCAGCCGCTCGATCCTCCTGATTCTCAAACCCCTCGAGCCCGACGATCTGAGGGCTGTGCTCGCCCGGGCCGTGGAAGACGAGCGGGGCTTGGGGGGTCGGGTCCGGCTGAACGACGACGCCCGGGAGCATATCGTCAAGGTTTCGGGCGCCGACGCCCGGAAGGCGCTGACCCTGTTGGAGGCCCTGGCCTCGGCGGCGGGGGAGGGAGAAGAGATCACGGCGAGCCTCGCCGAGGAGGCCATGGACGCCGCCTTGGTCGCTTACGACCGGACGGGGGACCAGCATTACGACGTGATCAGCGCCTTCATCAAGTCAGTTCGGGGAAGCGACGTCGATGCCGCCCTGCACTACCTGGCCCGGATGGTGGTCGCCGGCGAGGATCCCCGGTTTATCGCCCGGCGGCTCGTCATCCTCGCCTCGGAGGACGTCGGGATGGCGGACCCCCAGGCCCTCGTCGTGGCCCAGGCCGCCGCGGACGCCGTGTCCTTCATCGGAATGCCCGAAGGGCGCATCGTCCTCGCCGAGGTCACCGCATACCTGGCGACCGCTCCGAAATCCAACCGGGCGTACCTGGCGATCGATCAGGCCATCGGGGATGTGAAGGCGGGCAAGGCGGGCCCGGTCCCGATCCACCTGAGAAACGCCCCGACTGCCCTGGCGGATTCCCTCGGCCACGGACAGGACTATCAATACGCCCACGACGAGCCCCATGCCGTCGCCCGCCAGCGCTATCTTCCGGACGAACTCGAGGACTCCCGCTACTACGATCCGAGCGACCGGGGCTACGAAAAGGAGGTCGCGACGAGGCTCGAACGCCTCCGAGACCTCCTCGGTCGTGGAAAAAGCGCCCGCTAGCCGCTATCCTTATGCGAGCCCTCGCGGCGAGGTGGCTGCCTTCGCCGTGTCCACAATCGGGTGGCCTCGCGCCACATGGTCACATTAAGGAAACACGTTGAGTTCCGTTACCCGTGCGCGCCGGCAGGTGCGTCTGAGCAGGGCCCTCGGCATCCCCTTGACGCCGAAGGCAGTCAAGCACTACGAGAAACGCCCCTACCCCCCGGGCGAACACGGCCGCAACGTCCGCCGGAAGGAGTCGGACTTCGCGGTCCGGCTTCGGGAGAAGCAGCGCCTCCGCGCCCAGTACGGGCTCCGCGAGAAGCAGATGCTCCGCATCTTCAACGAGGCTCGGAAGGTTCCCGGCCGGACCGGCGAGGCGTTCGTCGAACTCCTCGAGATGCGCCTCGATTCCCTCGTGCTCCGGGCCGGATTCGCCCGGACCATCCTGCAGGCCCGTCAAGCCGTCCTCCATCGCCACATTCTCCTCGACGGCCACATCGTCGATCGTCCGTCCCAGAGGGTCAACCCGGGCCAGACCATCCAGGTCAAGCCCAAGGCCGCGTCCCTCGACCCGTACATGGCCGCGGCGGCCGGCGCCCATCGGGACGTGCTCCCCGAGGTGCCCGAGTATCTGGATGTCCAATTGGAGAAGCTGTCGGCCACACTCGCCCGCCGCCCCAAGCGGTCCGAGGTGCCCATCACCTGCGACGTGCAGTTGGTCGTCGAGTACTACGCCCGCTAGGGGATCGGACCGGAGGCAGATGCTTACCTCGGAGATCCGCCGGCGCTGGCTCGACTACTTCGAGGAGCGCGGCCATCAGGTCATGCCCTCGGCTTCCCTCGTATCGCCCGACCCCTCCCTGCTGTTCACGGTGGCGGGGATGGTGCCTTTCATCCCGTACATGCTCGGCGCCCAGCCGGCCCCGTGGCCTCGAGCCACGTCGGTTCAGAAGTGCATTCGCACGCTCGACATCGACGAGGTCGGGAAGACGACCCGGCACGGTACGTTCTTCCAGATGTGCGGGAACTTCTCCTTCGGCGACTACTTCAAGGAGGGCGCCATAACCTACGCCTGGGACCTCATCACGGGATCCCGGGATGAGGGCAAGTACGGCATCGACCCGGAGCGGATCTGGGTGACCGTCTTCGAGGACGACGACGAGGCGGCTCAACTCTGGCGTGAGCTCGCGGGGCTCCCGGACGAGCGCATTCAACGACGGGGTATGAAGGACAACTTCTGGTCGACGGGCCAGCCGGGACCGGCCGGACCGTGCTCGGAGATTTACTTCGACCGGGGGCCGGAATACGGACCGGATGGCGGCCCCGTCGTCGATGAGAGTCGGTTCCTCGAATTCTGGAACCTCGTCTTCATGCAGTACGAGAGGGGCGCAGGGGAGGGCAAGGCCGACTTCCCCATCCTCGGGGAGCTCAAGCAGAAGAATATCGACACCGGTCTCGGTCTCGAACGGCTGGCGTTTCTGCTTCAAGGCGTCGACAACATGTACGAGATCGACGAGGTTGTCCCGGTCATACGCAAGGCCGAGGAGGTGTCCGGCCGGGTCTATGGCAAGGACCACGACGACGATGTGCGGATGCGCGTCGTGGCCGACCACATCCGTTCGGCCCTCATGCTCATCGGCGATGGCGTCGTCCCCGGGAACGAGGGTCGCGGGTATGTCCTGAGGCGCCTCCTTCGGCGCTCCATCCGAGCCATGAGGCTCCTCGGGGTGGAGGATGTTGCCCTCTCCCACCTCCTCCCGGCTTCGAAGGACGCCATGAGCGCCTCCTATCCCGAGCTCGAGAAGGACTTCGACCGCATCTCTGACGTGGCCTACCGGGAGGAGGACGTCTTCCGCCGGACGCTCGCGTCGGGGACGACCATCCTCGACACCGCCGTGGCGAAGACCAAGGAGGAAGGCGGCCACGTGCTCGATGCCTCAGACGCCTTCACCCTCCACGACACATACGGATTCCCGATCGACCTCACTCTCGAGATGGCCGCCGAGCAGGGGTTGCAGGTGGACGAGGACGGTTTCCGCTCGCTCATGCAGGAGCAGCGAGACCGCGCAAGAGCCGACGCCAAGGCCAAGAAGGGCGGCCACGCGGACATCAAGGTGTACCAGACCCTCAAGGACGAGGCTCCGACGGAGTTCACCGGGTACACGGAACTCCAGACGGCGAGCGAGATCCGGGCCATCGTCTCGAAGGGCGCACTCGTCGATCGGGCTTCGACGGGGGACACCGTCGAGGTCATCCTGCCCAAGACCCCTTTCTACGCCGAGTCCGGGGGGCAGGAGGCCGACGCCGGCCTCATCCTCGCCCCGGGGGCAACCCTCGAGGTCATGGACGTCCAGAAGCCCGTCCGCGGCCTCACCGTTCACACCGTCAAGATCGTCGAGGGGGAGATCGAGGTCGGGGAGGACGTGTCCGCGCAGGTCGACAAGGAGTGGCGCTGGGGGGCCAGGCAGGCCCACTCCGGCACGCACGTCCTGCACGCGGCCCTCCGCCAGGTCCTCGGGCCCGACGCCCTCCAGTCCGGCTCGTACAACAAGCCCGGATACCTGAGGCTCGACTTCTCCTGGGCCGGGCAGATCAGCCCAGAGGCCCAAAGCGAGATCGAGGAGGTGACGAACCGGGCCATCAGGAGTGACCTGAATGTCGGGGCGCAGTACATGAGCATGAACGACGCCATGGAGTGGGGGGCGCTCGCCCTCTTCGGCGACACGTACGACGAGGTGGTCCGGGTCGTCGAGATCGGGGGCCCCTGGTCTCGTGAGCTCTGTGGGGGAACCCACGTCGAGCGTTCCAGCCAGATCGGGCTGGTCGCCGTCACCACGGAGGGGTCGATCGGGTCGGGGGCACGGCGGATCGAGGCGTTCGTCGGAATCGAAGCCTTTCAACACCTGGCGGCCGAACGCGCCCTCGTGGCCGAGCTCACGACCATGCTCAAGGCCCAGCCCTCAGAGGTCGTTCCCCGGATCGAGCGCCTCCTCGCGAGGGTCACGGAGGCCGAGAAGAGGCTCGCGGATCTGCAGAAGCAAGAGACGTTGCGCGCCACGGGGGGGCTCGTCAAAGCCGCGAAGAAGGAGGCGGGGGTCCGGTTGGTGGCCGAGCGGGTCGACAATGCCCGAGCGGATGACCTGCGCGTCCTCGCCATAGACGTCCGTGGCCGCCTGGGGGACGACTCGCCCAGCGTGGTCGCCCTGGCCGCCGTCGCCGACGGACGCCCGATCGTCGCAGTCGCCACCAACGAGTCGGCCCGGGGGATGGGCCTCCAGGCCGGAGACCTCGTCAAACTGGCGTCCAAGACGCTCGGCGGCGGCGGGGGAGGGAAACCGGACCTGGCCCAGGGCGGGGGACAGGACCCCGACGCAATCCCGGAAGCCCTCGAGGCCGTCCGCGGAGCGGTTGCCGCCCATGGTTGATGAGGCCGATGTCCGGGACAAGAACGTCTTTCCGCAAGGCCCCTGGGCGGCGGTCGACGTGGGGCGGGTCAGGGTCGGGGTGGCGGCCACGGATCCCGAGGGGCTGATGGCCTTTCCCGTCGAGACCCTTCCCCGGGGGGAGGATACGGCCGATCGGATCGCGGCCATCGTCGAGGATCGGGGGATCGTCGCGGTTTTTGTCGGGTTGCCGTTGACCCTGTCTGGACAGGAGGGCGCGGCCGTCCGGGATTGCCGTGACTTCGCCAGGGTCCTGCTGCAACGTCTCGACATCCCCGTCCGTTTGGTCGACGAGAGGCTGTCGACGTCCAAAGCCAGCGCCGCTCTGAGAGAGGCGGGCCGGGACGCCCGGAGGCAGAGGCCGGTGATCGACCAGGCCGCCGCGACGGTGATACTGGAGACGGTGCTCGACGGTAGGAAAAATGCGATACTTGATACCCTGACGAGACCGGTAGCGCAAGGGGAGTCATGACGGACCTGTTCGAGATCGAAGCGCCGACGACCACAACGTCGCTCGAGCTTCGCCGACTTCAAAGGGACCAGAAGAGGCGCCAGCGGAGGATCCGCACCCTCATCGTTTCGGCCATCGCCCTCGTCGTCTTCGCGCTTGCCGCCTCGGTCGCCTGGAATTTCATCCAGGCGTTTCGGCCGCAATCGGAGGGGATAGCGGACTACGAGGGAGTCGGACAGGGGCAGGTCCAGATCATCATCGAGCCCGGCGACGACGGAGCCACCATCGCCAAGACCCTGTACGACAACGGGGTCGTCGCCTCGGAGCAGGCCTTCATCGTGGAAACCTACGCCAATCCGGACGCCGCGAAGAGGATCCAACCGGGCTACTACGTCCTCCCCCGGGAGATGAAGGCCGAATACGCCCTGACGGCGCTTTTGGAAAACGACAGGAGGATTACGCGGGACATCACCATCCCGGAGGGATACAGGCTCACCCAGATCCTCGATCGGGTAGCCTCCGTCACCGGGTACTCCCTGGAGGAGGTCGAGGCAGCCGCGGTCGACACCGACGCCTTGCTGCTTCCCGCGGAGGCGGGCGGCAACCTGGAGGGGTGGCTCTTCCCCAGTACATACAGCTTCAACCCCGACGTGCATCCAGCGGAGGTCCTCGCGACGATGATCGCGACGACGGTCGCGGTTCTCGAGGACGAGGCCGTACCGCGAGACCAGTGGGAGCGCACGCTCATAGTCGCCTCCCTCATCGAGAAGGAGGCGGGGTCAGACGCTGACAGGGGTTTGGTCGCGAGTGTGATCGAGAATCGTCTCGATCGGGGAATGCGCCTCGAGTTCTGCTCGACGATCCGGTACTTCCTCCCGGGAGGGCTCTCGGTGACCATCGCGGAGACCCAGACCCCGAACGAGTACAACACCTACCTCAACGCCGGCCTTCCGCCCACCCCGATCGCCTCACCCGGAGAGGCCTCGATTCGGGCGGCGATCGAGCCGACGGAGTCCAACTACCTGTACTTCGTGACGGTGAATCCCGTCACCGGGGAGACCCGCTTCGCGGCCACCTTCCCGGAGCACCAGAAGAATCAGGCCCTGTTCAAGGCATGGTGCAACGAGAACGGTGGGTGCTGAGGTCGGCATGACCGACGCACGCCGGGCCGGCGTCCTCGGCCATCCGATCGCCCATTCCCTCTCCCCGCTGCTCCATCGGACCGCGTACCGGGAACTCGGGCTCGACTGGGAGTACGACTCCTACGACGTCACCGAGGACACCCTCGAAGCCTTCATTGACGGGCTCGACGGCACGTGGGCCGGGTTGAGCCTCACCATGCCCCTCAAGGTCGCCGTGACCCGCTATGTGGACTCCGTCGAGGGGGTGGCCGAGGCTCTCGGGGTCGTCAACACCGTCATTGTCAGGGAGGCGGGATCGGGTGTCCGCCTCGAGGCGGCCAACACCGACGTGTATGGGGTGAGGCAGGCCCTCGGCGAGATCGGAGTCGAAGCCGTCCCGAGCGCGGCCATCCTGGGGAGCGGGGCCACCGCGGCATCGGCCATGACCGCCCTCAAAGACCTGGGGTGCGATTCCCCCATCGTGGTAGCCCGAAGCCAGGAGGAGGCAGAGGGTCTCCTCCAAGCAGCTCCCAAGGTGGGAGTCTCGCCCACCGTCGTGTTCACCCCCGACGCGGTCGAGGCCATGGCGGAGGCTTCGGTCGTCGTATCGACCATCCCCGTCGAGGTCGGGGCCGAGATTGGGAGGGCCCTTGACAAGATTCTTCCCGACGCCGTCCTCCTCGATGCCGTCTACGATCCCCTGGTCACCCCGTTGGCTGAATCCTGGGGTCGTTTGGGGGGGCGTTCGATCAACGGATCGAGGATGCTTCTCCATCAGGCGGCCGAGCAGATTCGGATGATGACGGGCCTGACGGCGCCGATGGAGGCGATGGATATGGCCCTTGTGTCGCATCTCTCACGCTAGCCAGTTTCCGATACCTTATGGGGCGTGTTACCTTCCAAGAGAACCTGAGATA
>CAYTLH010000120.1:0-7628 GCA_964438525.1 uncultured Demequinaceae bacterium
GGGCTCTTCGGCTCGGCCGAGCAGACCGGCTCCGTCGGCGTCGTCACCGTCAACACCGCGAGGCTCGGATATCGGTTCGCCGGCGACCACGACGGGTTCTACCGTGAGCTCGACCGTCTGCTCGACCTCGCCAAGGGGACGCTCGAGAGGAAGCGTGAGGTCATCCAGGGGGCGATCGACGACGGCCTCTTCCCGTACACCAAGCGCTACCTCGGCACCCTCCGCAACCACTTCTCGACCATCGGCCTCAACGGGGTCAATGAGATGATCCGGAATTTCACCCGCGACGAGCACGACATCACGTCGCCCGAGGGTGAGGCCATGGCGATCGAGCTGCTCGACCACATGCGGGAGAAGATGGTCGCCTTCCAGGAGGAGACCGGCCATTTGTACAACCTCGAAGCGACCCCGGCGGAGGGAACCACCTACCGATTCGCCAAGGTGGATCGCAAGGAGTTCCCCGACATCCTCCAGGCCGGCACCACCGAGCAGCCCTACTACACGAATTCCTCTCAGCTTCCGGTGGGTTTCACGGATGACCCGTTCGAGGCGATCCGCCGTCAGACGCCCCTTCAAGGCAAGTACACGGGCGGCACCGTGCTTCACCTGTACATGAGGGAGCGGGTGTCGAGCGTGGAGGCGTGCAAGCAGCTCGTCAAGCGGACCCTGGAGTCGGCGCGCCTGCCCTATATCACCGTCACCCCGACGTTCTCCATCTGCCCCTTCCACGGGTACCTCGACGGGGAGCACGAGACCTGCCCGCTGTGCGCGCTCGAGTTCCCCGACCGGGAACCGCAGGCCTGTGAGGTGTGGACCCGCGTCATGGGCTATCACCGGCCGGTCGCATCGTTCAACATCGGCAAGAAGGGCGAACACGCCGAGCGGATCGCGTTCCGCGAGGAGCGGGTCGAGGAGCGGGTAACCGCCTCATGAGCGCCGACGACCTCGCCGTCGCGGGGTTCGTCCCTTTCTCCGCCATCGACTGGCCGGGGAGACTGTCCGCGGTGGCCTTCCTTCAAGGGTGTCCGTGGAACTGCGGGTACTGCCAGAACCCCGACCTCATCGACATGAAGGCGCCGGGGGTGATTCCCTGGGCCGACATCCGGACGACCCTCGAGCAACGGAGGGGCCTCCTCGACGGCGTCGTCTTCTCGGGAGGGGAGCCGACGAGGCAACGCGCCCTCCTCGACGCCGTCGTCGAGTTGAAGGAGCTGGGCTTCGGGGCCGCCCTCCACACCTCCGGGGCATACCCCGACCGGCTTGGGCCCTTGCTTCCCCACGTCGACTGGATCGGCCTCGACATCAAGGCGCCCTCGTCTCGGTACGCCGACGTCACCAGGAGGACGGGCAGCGGCGAGCGGGCGTGGGCCTCCCTCGACCTCGTGGTGGCGTCGGAAATCGACTACGAGGTGCGGGTCACCGTCGACCCGACGATCCTGACACTCGAGGACGTCGAGGATATCGTCGCCGAGGTCGCTCGGAGAGGAGGCCGTCCGCCCGTCCTCCAGGAGACCCGGGCGGAGGGGGCCAGGCCGACATTCGTTGAGAGACTCGGAAATCTCCGGCTCACGGACGTGGTGCCGGCGGAGGCCCTGCCGGGGATCGAACGCCGGGTCGAGCTTCCGTCGGAAGCCACCCCGGGGATCCGGGAGGCCGTTTCCAGGCGCGAGGCGACCGAGGTTTAGGTGGCATAGACGACCGGATTCGGGCGCGTCGTCCCCAGCGCCGACTTGCACGACCTACGTTAATGAGGGATATTCTGCGCGTTGCGTCCTAAGCACGCGCAAGTGGGAACGTTCCCAGGAAAGCAGGATTCATGGCTACCGGTCGTCGCCTCGTCATAGTCGAGTCGCCCACGAAGTCCCGCACCATCGGCGGGCTCCTCGGCGACGGCTACGAGGTGGTGTCCTCCGTCGGGCATATCCGGGATCTTCCCCAACCCTCGGAGATGCCGCCGGACAAGCGCGAAGGATCGCTCGGCAAGTTCGCCGTGGACGTCGAGAACGGATTCGAGCCGTACTACGTGGTGCCCCCGGAGAAGAAGAAGGTGGTGTCCGAGATCAGGTCCCGCCTCAAGGAGGCCTCCGAGATCCTTCTCGCGACCGACGAAGACCGCGAGGGCGAGGCGATCGCCTGGCACCTGCTCACGGTCCTCAAACCCAAGGTTCCCGTTCACCGCCTGGCCTTCCACGAGATCACCCCTGAGGGGATCCGGCGAGCGCTCGAGAGTCCCCGAGACATCGACATGGAGTTGGTCGAGGCGCAGGAGGCCCGACGGGTCCTCGACCGGCTTTACGGGTACGAGGTGTCGCCCGTTCTCTGGCGCAAGGTGGCCCAGGGCCTGAGCGCCGGAAGGGTCCAGTCGATCGCGTTGCGGCTGGTCGTCGACCGGGAGCGCGAGAGGATGGCGTTCGTCCCGACCGAGTATTGGGACCTCAAGGCGGTGTTCGAGGCGACCTCCGGGCCCGACGCCGGAAGGAGTTTCGAGGCCAGGCTCGCGTCGATCGACGGCACGAGGGTGGCGACCGGCCGGGACTTCGACGACAAGGGTGCCCTCAGGTCCTCGTCCGTGACCCACGTGACGGCGGCGCTTGCCGGATCTTTGGCCGCGGGGTTGGCCTCGGCCGAGTTCTCCGTCACCGGGGTGGAATCCAAGCCGTATACCCGACGGCCCTCCGCCCCCTTCATCACCTCGACCCTCATCCAGGAAGCCGGCCGGAAGCTCAGGCTCGGCGCTCGGGAGGCCATGAGGGTCGCCCAAGGCCTGTACGAGCGCGGATACATCACCTATATGCGCACCGACTCCCCCACGCTCTCGTCGGAGGCGGTCCAGGCCGCGCGGGCCCAGGCGGCCGAGTTGTACGGTCCGGAGTCGGTGACGGAGAAACCCCGGGTATTCCAGTCCAAAGACACGAATGCCCAGGAGGCCCACGAGGCGATCCGTCCCGCCGGGGATCGATTCCGGACCCCCGACTCTCTCTCGGGGGAGCTTCGGGCAGACGAGTTCAGGATGTACGAACTCATCTGGAGGCGAACGCTTGCCAGCCAGATGAGGGACGCCAAGGGAACGACGTCGACGGTCCGCATCGGCGCCGAAACCTCGGCCCACCGGTCCATCGAATTCACGGCGTCGGGGACGGTCATCACGTCTCCCGGATTCCTCGCCGTATACGAGGAATCCCATGAGCGGCCGCGATACGAGGAGGACGAGGAACGGGTCGCGACCGAGGAGGACGAGAGCAGGTTGCCCCAACTGGAGGAGGGCCAGGGCGTCCGGGCGGACGAGATCGAGCCCGTCGGCCACCACACGACCCCGCCCCCCCGCTACACCCAGGGGTCGATGATCAAGGAGCTCGAGGATCGGAAATTCGGTCGGCCGTCCACCTATGCCGCAACCGTCGACCTCATCATCGCCAGGAACTATGTACGGATCGCCAAGCAGGCCCTCATCCCCAACTGGGTTGCCTTCTCGATTGTCGGATTGCTCGAGAAGCACTTCGACTGGCTGATCGACTACGACTTCACGGCCGATATGGAGCGGGATCTCGATCTCATCGCGTCCGGCGAACTCGACCGCCGGGACTGGTTGGCCCGCTTCTACCTGGGCACCGGCTCCGAGGAGCACGGACGCCAGGAGGGACTCAAGCACCTCGTCAACGCCCTGGGATCGATCGATGCCCGGGCGATCAACACCTTCGACATCGGGGAGGACATAGCGGTCCGGGTCGGCCGCTACGGCCCGTACGTCGAGCGGCTCGTCGATGGCGAGCCCGAGAGGGCCGCCATTCCCCCCGACCTGGCCCCGGACGAACTCACCGTCGAGAAGGCCCTCGAGTTCCTGCGATCGCAGGGATCCGACGGAAGGATCCTAGGGACGCACCCGGAGACCGGGCGCGCCATCATCGCGAAGGCCGGCCGCTACGGGCCGTACGTGACCGAGACGTTGCCGGACGGGGAGGATGGGAAGCCGCGGACGGCGTCCCTGTTCAATACGATGAACCCGGAAACCGTGACCCTCGAGGAGGCGGTGACCCTCCTGTCCCTCCCCCGCGTGGTCGGGGTCGATCCCACCGACGGCCAGGAGATCACGGCCCAGAACGGCCGGTTCGGCCCGTACCTCAAGAAGGGGACGGACTCCCGCTCCCTGGAGACCGAGGAGCAGCTCCTCACCGTGACCCTCGACGAGGCGCTCGCCCTTTACGCCCAGCCCAAGCGGGGGCGCGGCCGTCCCGCCTCCCCTCCCCTCAGGGAACTCGGGGTCGACCCGGCCACCGAGAAGCCGATCATCGTCAAGGATGGCCGCTTTGGGCCGTACATCACCGACGGGGAGACGAACGTGACGGTCCCCCGGGGAGAGCCGATCGAGGAGCTGACCCACGAGAGGGCGGTGGAGCTCCTCGCCGACAAGAGGGCCCGCGGACCGGCGAAGAAGCCCGCCCGGCGGAGTGCGGCTAAGAGGACCCCGGCCAAGCGGACGACGAAGAAGCCCCCCGCCAAGAAGAAGCCGTAGTCCGATTTCGGATTCGGGGCATATCCGTCACAACCCTTTTGGGGAGTTCAGCGTTCTAGGGTCATACCAGGAGAGACAACCGGACGATAGGGACCCCCTATGGACGTGACCGAGACGCTTGAGCGGTTGACCCGCCACTCGGGCCAACGGCTGGCCGCGTTCGGCTTCGTCCTGACGGGCAGTCAGATCGATGCCGAGGAGCTTGTCCAAGAGGCCATCGTCAAGACCCTCGTCCGGAGGCCCAGGCTCAAGGACATCCCCTCAGCCGAGCAGTACGTCCGGCTGGCCATGAGGACGCTGGTCATCGACCGGGCCCGCAAGGAGGCCCGGTTCAAGTCCTTCGCCCAGCGTCAACAGCCCGAGAAGGCGGCGCCCGACCAGGTCCAGGCCATCTCCGACAAGGTGGCCGTCTCGCGGGCCCTCCTCGGGCTCACCGCCCAGCAGCGCCTGGTGGTGGCCCTCCGGTATTGGGACGACATGACCGTGACCGAGGTCGCGGCGGCCATGAAGGTGAAGCCCGGGACGGTCAAGCGGTACCTCCACGACGCGGCCGAGGCCTTGAGGCCGCTCCTGGGCGACCACGTGGAGCAGGACGACGCCGACACGGCAAGAGTCGTCGACGCCAGGGAAGGAAGGAGGAAGCGATGAGCGACATGATCGATCGACTGAAATCGGTCTCTCGGGCGGCGGGGCGCGACGTCGCGTCCGGCCTGGCCGACCGGTCGACCATCGCTGAGCTCGCCGGCCGGGTACGGCACGGGGTCCGGCGTCGGAGGATCCGGATCGGGGCCATCGGGGCCACGGTCGCAGCGGTCGTCGGCGCTACCGCCGTCGCCGCCCCGACGCTCCTCCGCAGCCTCCCCGACGGAGACAATGTCATCGAACCGGGGATCCTCAGGACCGTCGGCCCCATCACGACCTACGACGACGCCTCCATCTCGGTCGTCTTGAGCAGCGGACGGACGGTCAACCTTCCGGCCTACGAGGGCGACCTCGTCTTCCAGCAGACGTCCAGGGACCAGTTGTGTGAGGTCTCCTCCCCGGAGGATCTGCCCCCGAACGGCTGGGTGCCGACAGACGGGGAGGCCAACCGGATCATCCGCCAGGTCACGCTGTGGGACAAGATGGCCGACGGGACGCGCACCCCGGTCATGTCGGCCGTGGACCTCGGGACGCGCTCCACCGACGAACTCAATAGCCTTATCGCGACCGTTCAGGTGGATCCGGCCGTCGCCCCCTTCGTCGCCCTTCGGGTGACAACCTGGGATTTCAAGGTCATGGAGGCGGATGACGGGTCGGTGGCCTACAGGAACGTCCTCTCCCAGGCCTACCTCGACGGGGAGCCCGAGCCCGAGTATTCCGGCAGCGCCGACCTGGGCACTCGCGTCGGGACGCTCGAGACTCGGCCGACCGACATGGGCGAATGGTCGGCCTGCTACAAGATGGAGGATGTTCTGACCCCCGGCCTTTTCACCGGCCCCTACGTCGGGTACGTCGTGGTCGAAATCTTCCTCGTGGATCACAAGGGCGGGAGTTATCCCCTCGGGATCGCCACGTACTGGTACGAGTTCGAGATGAGCGACGGATGACCGCGACGCTCACGGCCACCCCGACCGAACCCCACCGGCTCGCCCTTCCCGAGGTCGCGCCCCCCCTCGCGTGGGGGGTCATCGGCTCGGGTTACATGGCCGACGCCTTCGCTCGGTCCGTGCTGGGCCACACCCGTTCCAGAATCGTCGCGGTGGCCTCGCGCGACTCCCACCGCTCCAATCTGTACGCCAAGCGTCACGACGTCCCGGTCGTCCGATCCGGTGAGGGGGCGGTCGAGCGGCTCGTCGAGGACGACTCGGTCGAGGCCGTGTACGTCGCCACCCCCCACAGCGAGCACCGGGCCCATGCGCTCGCCGCCATCGCGGCGGGCAAGCACGTGCTCGTGGAGAAGGCGTTCGCGAGGAACGAGGCCGAGGCGCGCTCCGTGGTCGACGCGGCCCGAGCCGCCGGGGTCTTCGCCATGGAGGCCATGTGGACCCGCTTCCTCCCCCACATGGTCGAGGCGCGTCGCCTGGTCGAAGAGGGGGCGATCGGCCCGATCGTGCACGTGAGCGCGGACTTCGGCCGGGGGTGGAAAGTGGACGCCCAGGCGAGGCAGTTCAGCCCGGATCTCGCGGGCGGCGCCTTGCTCGACCTCGGCGTCTACCCCATCAGCCTCATCCATGACTTTCTGGGCGCCCCCGAGACCGTCAAGGCCGTCGGCTCTCTCGCCCCCACCGGCGTCGACCTAAGGGAGGCCGTCATCCTCGACTATCCGTCCCGGCGGGCGATGGGGACCGCGATGTCCACCTTCGAGGCTGACACGGGTCGGTTCGCGACCATCAACGGGACGCGCGGACGCATCGACTTTGGGCCGTCGTATTACAAGCCGACGTCGTTCACCCTGGTGCGGGCCGGACGGAAGGACTACGTGTTCGACCAGAGGACCGACCTCGGGTGGCAGTATCAGGCGGCCGAGTTCGCCCGCTGTGTGAGCGAGGGCCGGGTCGAGAGCGACGTCATGCCCCACTCCGCGACCGTCGAGGTGATGCGCGTGATGGACGAGGCTCGTTCCCAGCTGGGGGTCGCCTATCCCGGGGGGTGACAGCCCACCACGTGCCGCCCCGCCGAGCCTTCTCCCACCCCAGGCCCGCGGGGCGGCGCAACGTTCCGGTCCGCCAGCGGTGGATGAAGGCTAGGGTGGCGGTATGACCAGTACTTCGCCCGTCGAGGCCCCCGACCCGGCCTCCGCACCCCCGGTCAGGTGGGGCATCGTCGGCGTCGGGTGGATGGCCGACAAGTTCGCCAACGGGGTCAACGACCTGACCCGCTCGACGGTGGCCGCCGTCTGTTCCAGGAGCCTCGACCGCGCCCAGGCCTTCGCAAAGGGCCACGACGTCGCCCGAGCCTACGCCTCCGTCGACGACCTGGTCGCCGACCCGGACGTCGACGTCATCCACGTCGCCACCCCCCACAGCGAGCACCGGGCCCATGCGCTCGCGGCCATAGCGGCGGGCAAGCACGTGCTCGTGGAGAAGGCGTTCGCGAGGAACGAGGCCGAGGCGCGCTCCGTGGTCGACGCGGCCCG
>CAYTLH010000121.1:0-3000 GCA_964438525.1 uncultured Demequinaceae bacterium
GAATGGGCGCCTTGGTTTACGTGACCGCCCGACGTCCCTCGAAGGCGCGGCCCAAGGTCACTTCGTCCGCGTACTCAAGATCGCCCCCCACCGGAAGCCCCGACGCTAGCCTCGTCACCTTGACATCAAGGGGGTTGAGGATTCGGGCGAGGTAGGTTGCCGTCGCCTCGCCTTCGATATTGGGGTCGGTGGCGAGTATGACCTCTGCGATGGCATCGTTGCCGAGCCTGGCGAGGAGTTCCTTGATGCGAAGGTCGTCCGGGCCTATTCCGGCCATGGGATCGATCGCTCCGCCCAACACGTGGTAGCGGCCCCTGAACTCTCGCGTCCTCTCGATGGCCACGACGTCCTTCGCCTCCTCGACGATGCACAGCACCTCGTCGGATCGTCGAGGGTCGAGGCATATCCGACACCTGTCGCCCTCGGCGACGTTGCCGCATACCTCGCAGAAGCGGACCCGCTCCTTGACCGTCTGGATCGTCTCGACGAGTCGCCGGACGTCCGTGGGGTCCATCGAGAGGATGTGGAAGGCGATCCGCTGGGCGCTCTTGGGGCCGATACCCGGAAGGCGGCCGAGCTCGTCGATGAGGTCCTGAACCACGCCGTCGTACATGGCTTCCAGACTAGGTCGAAGCCGGGGTGTCGCGTTCCAGGCGCACCCTAGTCGTCGACGACGGTGCCGCCGAGCATGCGGGCGATGATCTCGGGCCCGCTGATATTGCCCTCGGGGTCGGGGCTGTCTTCCGGAGCGGCGGACTCGTCATCGGAGGCCTGGGCTTGAGCCGTCGGCTCGAGATCAGCCTGGTCGACGGAGGTCTCAGGGCTCGGCCGGTCCGAGGATTTGCGGTCGGGTGCCACATCGGTTGGCGGGAGAGGGGTGCTCGCGTTGGTGGGATCTATTTCCAAGGCCATGACCGTGACGACGAGGCCGAGGGCCTCGCGGATAGCGAGGGCCACGTTTTCGGCATGGTTGCCGGTCATGAAGCGCTCGGCCAACTGGGGGCTCGTAAAGGCTAGGCGGACTTGGTCGGATTCCACAGTAGCGACCTGGGAGCTCTGGCTGACCAGCACCCAGGTCACCCGCCGGCGCTCAAGCGCGCCCAAAACCTCCGACCAGCGTCGACGGATCAGTTCGGTGTCGGACGAGCCCCCTACCGCGGCTTCGGTTGGCCGGGACTCTGGCTCGTGTGGCGCGGGTGCGGGGGAGGGCGCGGGTGCGGGTTTATCTCGTTTCTCGGGAGGAGTTTCGGTCATCGCGTCGGTTGGGGGAGTGGGAGATGGGGGTCGAGGCTTGGTTGCCCGAGCCCCCTTCTTCTCCTTGACCGGGGGCGGGGCCTTTGTCGGCCTGTCCGCCGGGAACGTCGACGACCCTTCGCCCGCCTGGGCGATCAAGCGGGCGGCCAGGAGCTCGAGGTGCAGGCGGGGGGAGGTGGCTCCGACCATCGAGGTCAGGGCGTCGTTGACGGTATCGGCCGCGCGGGACGCCCGATCGAGACCCATTCCGCGGGCCTCGGACTGCATTCTTTCGAGTTGGTCGAGGGGCATTTGGCCGAGGGCCTTGGCTCCATCCGGACCGGCGGCGGATAGGACCAGGAGGTCTCGGAGACGCTCGAGCAGGTCCTCGACGAACCTTCGGGGCTCGTGTCCCGTCTGAATGACCCGTTCGATGACCGCGAAAAGGGAGGCGCCATCGTTGGCCGACAGGGCATCGACTGCATCGTCTAGGAGGGTCGCGTCGGTGAATCCCAGGAGGGAGATAGCCCGTTCATAGGTGACTCCCTGCTCTCCCGCTCCCGCCATCAACTGGTCGAGCACGGAGAGGGAGTCCCGAACGGAGCCACCCCCGGCCCTCACGACCAGGGGTAGCACCCCGGAGGCGACCGTCACCCCCTCGGCCTCGCACAGGGAGGACAGGTAATCGGTGAGCAGGCCGGGTGGGACGAGGCGGAAGGGGTAGTGGTGGGTGCGGGACCGGATGGTCGAGATGACCTTGTCCGGTTCGGTTGTGGCGAAGACGAAGCGGACGTGCGGGGGCGGTTCCTCGACGAGTTTGAGGAGGGCGTTGAATCCCTGGGGTGTGACCATGTGGGCCTCGTCGAGGATGAAGATCTTGTATTTGTCCCGAGCGGGGGCGAAGGCGGCCCGTTCCCGAAGGTCTCGGGCGTCGTCGACCCCATTGTGGGAGGCGGCGTCGATCTCGACCACGTCGATGGAGCCCGGCCCCCCCCTTCCCAACTCGACACACGAGGCGCACTCGCCGCAGGGGGTGTCGGTCGGCGCCTTCGCGCAGTTGAGGCACCGGGCGAGTATCCGGGCGGAGGTGGTCTTTCCGCATCCACGGGGTCCGCTGAAGAGGTAGGCGTGAGCCACCCGGTCCGATCGAAGGGCCTGCATGAGGGGTTCGGTGACGTGCTCCTGGCCGACGACCTCGGCGAAGGTGTCCGGGCGGTAGCGGCGGTACAGGGCGGTCTTCACATTACGACTCTAGTGCGGCTCGGGGACAATGCGATCGCGGGCCGGTCGAGGACCCCCCACGTACCCGCCAGAGCCCGCATACCCTTGCTGCATTCCTGCCCTGGGGGGGTTCCGCGAGGTGACGCCACGTGGGGGGTCTTTCTCCAGTGTAGCCGCCGTCCGCTTCGCAGAAGGGGGAGTCCCTCGGGTACCATCGTGGGGCCTGGAGGATTCGCCTAGTGGCCTATGGCGCACGCTTGGAAAGCGTGTTGGGTGCAAGCCCTCGGGGGTTCGAATCCCCCATCCTCCGCCAAGAGAATACTCGGTTAGGGTTATATGGTGAACAACAAGCCTCGATCGACCACGACCATCAAGACGCGGCGGGAACTCCGCCGCCGTCGCCGTCGGGAGCGTCAACTCCTTGTGTTCGGGGCGCTCGTCTTCGCGCTCGGGGCGGTCGCGTATATGGCGTACAACATCTACACGGGCGAGGTCGAGGGGCCCTTTGCCGCGCCCTACATTACGGTGGCCGGCAACTTCTCGAGC
>CAYTLH010000122.1:0-11195 GCA_964438525.1 uncultured Demequinaceae bacterium
TCCGGGAAGTTGTTGGTGGCGTGGAGCCGTTCGGAGGCCTCTCGCCAATGATCCCTCCACGAGAGGTCGTTCCACTCGGGGATGAGGTTCCCGAGGGGGCACCCCTCGTGACAGAAGGGGATTCCGCAGTCCATGCATCGGCTCGCCTGGCGGTTGAGGGCCTCAGGTCCGAAGGCGCCCTCCTCCTTGACGTATCGCCAGTCCTTGACGCGCCTGGACACTGGCCGGTTCTTGGGGATCTCCCTTTCGCGGTGCTTGAGGAAGCCATGAGGGTCAGCCATGGGTCGCCTCCAGGAACTTGGTCCACACGCCCGGGGCGGCGAGGTCGACGCCGTCCTCCTCGAATTCCGCCAACACCTTCCTGGCCTTGGCGTACTGGCTGGGCAGCACCCGGGTGAATCGGGCTTTCGTTTCGTCCCAGGACGAGAGCAGGTCCCGGGCCTTGGGGGACTCCGTCTCCTCTAGGTACTGCTCGAGCAGGTCCTTGACGATGGCCTCGTCCTCGGGGTCGAGGGGGTCGAGCAGGAGTTCCCCGTTGTCCAGCGCCTCGACGTTGACCCGCCCCGGGTCGAGGTCGAGGACGAACCCGGTCCCGCCGGACATCCCCGCGCCGAGGTTGCGGCCAACCTGCCCGACGATGACGGCCGTCCCCCCCGTCATGTATTCGAGGGCGTGCTCCCCGGTCCCCTCGACCACCGCCCGGGCCCCCGAGTTCCTCACCAGGAAGCGTTCCCCCACCTGGCCGCGGATGAATATCTCGCCGCTCGTCGCCCCGTAGCCGATGACGTTTCCGGCGATGACGTCGCGCGAGTCGTCGAGCGAGGCCGACCGGTCCGGACGGACGACGACGCGCCCGCCGCTCAGGCCCTTGGCGACGTAGTCGTTGGCGTCTCCGAAGAGCCGAAGGGAAATGCCCTTGGGAACGAAGGCCCCGAAGGATTGTCCGGCGCATCCCGTGAGCTCGATGGCGATGGTGTTGTCGGCGAGCCCAGCCGAGCGGTACCGCTTCGTCACCTCGTTGCCGAGCATCGTCCCGACGGTGCGGTTGATGTTGCGAACCTTCGTGGAGATGGCAACGGACTGGCCCTTCTCCAGCGCCGGTGCGGCCTCGGTGATCAGCTCGCGGTCGAGCGCCTTGTCGAGTTCGTGGTCCTGGTCGACGGCGCGGAAGAGCGCCGCCCCTTCGGGCGGGGGCGCGAGAATCGGGGTGAGGTCGAGTCCGGCCGCCTTCCAGTGGTCGATCGCCGCGCGCGCGTTGAGGGCCTCGACGTGCCCGATCGCCTCCTCGATGGAGCGGAAGCCCAGCTCGGCGAGGATCTCTCGGGCCTGCCGGGCGACGTACTCGAAGTACGTCACGACGTGTTCCGGCTTTCCCGTGAAGCGGGCCCGGAGTTCGGGATTCTGCGTCGCCACGCCGACGGGGCAGGTGTCCGTGTGGCACTTGCGCATCATGATGCAGCCCGACACGACGAGGGCCGCCGTGGCGAACCCGTATTCCTCCGCGCCGAGCAGGGCCGCGATGACGACGTCCCGGCCGGTCTTCATCTGCCCGTCGACCTGGACGTAGATGCGGTCGCGCAGCCGGTTGTTGACGAGCGTCTGGTGGGTGTCCGCCAGCCCGATCTCCCAGGGAATGCCCGCATGGCGGATCGACGTCAGGGGACTCGCCCCCGTGCCCCCGTCCGAACCCGAGATGAGCACGACGTCGGCCTTGCACTTGGAGACCCCGGCCGCGACCGTGCCGACCCCGATCTCCGACACGAGCTTGACGTGGATGCGTGCCTCGGGGTTCGCGTTCTTGAGGTCGTGGATGAGCTGCTTGAGGTCCTCGATCGAGTAGATGTCGTGGTGCGGCGGCGGCGAGATGAGCCCGACCCCTGGGGTCGAGTGGCGGGTCTCGGCGACCCACGGATACACCTTGGGTCCGGGCAGCTGCCCGCCCTCGCCCGGCTTCGCGCCCTGCGCCATCTTGATCTGGATGTCGTCCGCGTTGACGAGGTATTCGCTCGTCACGCCGAACCGGCCCGACGCGACCTGCTTGATCGCGCTCCTCCGCTCGGGGTCGTAGAGGCGGGAGGGGTTCTCGCCCCCCTCGCCGGTGTTCGAGCGCGCCCCCAGCCTGTTCATCGCGATCGCGAGCGTCGTGTGGGCCTCCTCGGAGATCGACCCGTACGACATCGCCCCCGTCGAGAACCTCTTGACGATCTCGCTGACCGGCTCGACCTCCTCCAGCGGAACCGGCGGACGATCCCCCTTGAACTCGAAGAGCCCCCGCAGCGTCATGAGGCGCTTCGACTGGTCGTCGATGATTGTCGCGTATCTCTCGTAGACCTCGTACTGCTTAGTGCTCGTCGCGTGCTGGAGCAGGAAAACGGTTTCCGGGTCGAACATGTGCTCTTCGCCCTCGCGCCGCCACGCGTAGTCGCCTCCCGTGTTGAGACGACGGTGGGCCTTGGCGGTGCTCATGCGCGGGAATCCGTCGGCGTGCCGCCTCGCCACCTCCTCGGCTATGGCGTCAAGGCCGGCGCCGTCGACCTGGGACGGGGTCCCCGCGAAGTGGCGGTCGACAAGCTCGTGGGACAGCCCAACCGCCTCGAACACCTGGGCCCCGCGGTAGGAGGCGATCGTCGAGATCCCCATCTTCGACATGACCTTGAGGATTCCCTTACCGAGCGCCTTGATGAGGTTGCGCTGGGCGGTGTACGGATCGACATCGCCGAGCATGCCCTCACGGGACAGCTCCTCGACCGTCTCCATGGCGAGGTACGGATTGATGGCCGCAGCACCGTAGCCGACGAGGAGGGCAACGTGGTGGGTCTCGCGAACGTCCCCGGCCTCGACGACCAGGTCAACCTGGGTACGGGTGTGCTGGCGGACGAGGTGGTGGTGGACGGCGCTCGTCAGGAGAAGGGACGGGATGGGAGCGTGATCGGCGTCCGCGTCACGGTCGGAGAGCACAATGAAGTTGACACCCTCGGCCATGGCCCGGTCGCACTCGTCGAAGATCGCCTCGAGTCGGGCACTGAGCCCTTCTCCCCCGTCCTTGACGGGATAGAGGCCCGATATCTTCCGCGTCCGGAAACGACCCTTGCCCTCCGGGTTCTTGTCGAGGTGGAGGATCTTCGCCAGCTCGTCGTTGTCGATGATCGGGAAGTCGACGTGAAGCTTGCGGGCGTGCTCGGGGGTCGTATCGAACAGATTCGGCTCCGGTCCGATGGCGCTGGAGAGGGAGGTGACGACCTCCTCACGGATCGCGTCGAGGGGCGGGTTGGTCACCTGGGCGAAGACCTGGCGGAAGTAGTCGAAAAGAAGCCGCGGCCGGTCGGACAGGACGGCGATGGGTGTGTCGGCACCCATGGCCCCGATCGGCTCCTTGCCTGTCTTGGCCATGGGGGTGAGGATGACGCGCAGGTCCTCCTCGGTGTACCCGAACGTCCTCTGGCACTGCGTCACCTCGACGCTCGAATGCACAACGTGCTCGACCGGCGGGAGGTCGGACAGCCGGGCGAGGTTTGTGGAAAGCCACTCGCCGTAAGGTCGCTCCGCCGCGAGTTCGGCCTTGATCTCGGCGTCCTCGACGATGGAGCCATGTGCCGTGTCGACGAGGAGCATTCGCCCCGGCTGCAGGCGACCCTTGCGGATAACCTTCGCCGGATCGATGTCGAGCATGCCGGCCTCGGAACCCGCGACGACGAGCCCGTCGTCCGTGACGCAGAACCGTCCCGGGCGCAGGCCGTTCCGGTCGAGGACCGCGCCGATGAGCGTCCCGTCCGAGAATTGAAGGGACGCCGGCCCGTCCCAGGGTTCCATCAGCGTCGAGTGATACTCGTAGAAGTCGCGGCGCTTCTCGTCGATCTCCGTGCTGTTCTCCCACGCCTCGGGGATCATCATGAGCACGGCATGCGGGAGCGAACGCCCTCCGAGGTTGAGCAACTCGAGCACCTCGTCGAAGCTCGCGGTGTCCGAGCCCGTCGGCGTGCAGATGGGCACGATGTCCTTTGTTTCGCCCAGGTGCGGCGAAGACAGGAGACCCTCTCGTGCGGACATCCAGTTGCGGTTGCCCCGCAACGTGTTGATCTCCCCGTTGTGCGCGATCGCCCGGTACGGCTGGGCCAAGCGCCAGGAGGGGAAGGTGTTGGTCGAGAATCGCGAGTGCACGAGCGCGATCTCGGAGGCGAAATCGGGGTCGCCGAGATCTGTGAAGACCTTCTCGAGTTGATAGGTGGTCAGCATGCCCTTGTAGATGAGCGTCCTGGCCGACAGCGAGGCGAAGAAGACGTCGGCACCGTGCTCGACCCGGCGACGGACGCGATACAGCCGTCGGTCAAGGTCTATGCCGGCGAGATCCCCACAGGACATGAACGCCATGCGGAACTCCGGCATCGCCTCCCGGGCGGACGGACCCACCGGCTCGGGGTCGACCGGGACATCCCTCCAACCGAGTATCGTGACGTCCTCGGAGGCCGCCGCCTGGACCACGGCTGCAATCTCCTTGTCGGCCTTGCCGGGGGTGAGAAAGGCGATCCCGACGCCGTACTGCCCCGAGGGCGGGAGTTCGAAGTCGACGACCTTGCGCAGGAACGCGTCCGGAACCTGGGTGAGTATTCCCGCCCCATCGCCCGTCTCGACCTCCGCGCCGACGGCCCCGCGATGCTGGAGGTTCTTGAGCACGGTGAGCCCGTTGTCGATGATGTCACGCCCGGGTTCGCCCCGGAGGGTCGCGACGAATGCGACACCGCACGAGCCATGCCCGCGAGCGGGGTCGTAGAGCCCGGTCGTATTGGCTCCGGGTTCGCGTCGAGCGGGCATGCCTATCTTCCTCACCATTTCGTGGGCAGGGTCGTATCACGAGTATCCTAGAGCGTCGCCGCCCCCATCTAGGACCCGGTGGTCCGGGTACCCCGGCAGATTCCCTTCCCCTAGACGGGGTCGACCGCGGTGATGATCGTGTTGGTGCCGGCTTCCTGATCGTTCTCGACTTCGCAGTAGCCGACGGTTCCATCCTCGTACTCGACCGTGATGAGGAACACCTCGATCCCGCGATTTCTCAGTTCCCGGTAGCCGCTCTCAATGTCGTCGAGTTCGTCTCCTGTGAGGTTGTCGACGTCGACCATCGGCTCGAGGCCGTAGGCCTCGAGTTCGCGATTGAATGCGATCCAGTTCTCGCCCTCGAATACCTGGGTTTCCTGCAACCCTTCGGCGCCGAGGGCGTCGTGGCAAACGTCGATTGACGGATCGTCATCCGAAACCCCGTACTTGCGGAACATGAACGCGGCCAATCCGAGGGCAACAACCGCCACAATCGTGATGAGGACTATCGCCCCTGCACTCAGGCCCGAGTTGCCAGTCTGCCTCTCATAGGACATGCCCGCTCCTTTCCAGGAGCCTCATCTTGACGGTATCGCTGCCTGCCGCCCTTGTCACCACGAGGGTGGATGTTGTTAGGCGAGTATCCGTTTCCGGGTCGGCGCCTGCACCGAAGGCGCGCCTCTACGCCCGAGACCCCGCCTTACCGGGCCTCACCGTTTTCGAGTTCCGGGCGGGCGCTTGGTCGACCTTCTCGCCGGCGTGTTTCCGCCTCGTCATCACGAACATCGCGGCCCCCAGGAAGAACACGAGGATGGACACCCACACGTTGACCCGAACCCCGAAGACGTGGACCGCTTCATCGATGCGCAGCATCTCGATCCACAACCGCCCGGCCGTGTAGACGGCCACGTAGAGCCAGAAAACCTCGCCGTGTCGAAGCCGCATCTTGCGGTCGAGGTAGAGGATGAGGAATACGCCGGCGAGGTTCCACAACATCTCGTAGAGGAAGGTGGGGTGGAAAAGGGTGTCCACCGGATATTCGGCGGGAAAGGACGGCTGGTAAGGTTCGACCTCGAGACCCCACGGAAGGGTGGTCGGGCTCCCGAACAACTCCTGGTTGAAGTAGTTGCCGATCCGCCCGATCGCCTGGGCGAAGAGGATCGCCGGGGCCGCGGCGTCCATGAATGCCGCGAAGGACACCCCCTGCCGCCGGGCGCCGATCAGGGCGCCGACGGCCCCAAGGGCAACCGCACCCCAGATCCCGAGACCCCCCTGCCAGATCTTGAACGCGTCGAGGGGGCGGCCATACTCACCGAAGTACGGTCCCGGGGTGGAGATCACGTGGTATATCCGCCCCCCGACGATCCCGAAGGGGATGGCCCAGAGGGCGATCTCCTCGATCGCGAGCGAATCCCCTCCCCGCGCCACCCATCGGCGCCGAGTGAGCCATATGGCGAAGAAGATGCCCGTGAGGATGGCCAGGGCGTAGGCGTGAATCTGGAACGCCCCGAGGTGGAGGGCGTCCCATCCCTCCGGGGGCTTCGGGATCTTGACCGGGGTCATCGCGCTCTCACCCCCTCGGCGAGTTCAGCGGCCTTGGCGCGAAGCGACGCCAGGCCCTCCTCGACGGTGGGGGCGTCCACGAGCGTCCTCACCAGGGCGGTCCCGACGATCACCCCGTCAGCGTAACCCGCGACCTCGGCCGCCTGGTCGCCCGTCGATACCCCGAGCCCGATACAGACATACTCGGCTCCGGCCTCGCGGGTCCGCTTTACCAACACCTCGGCCTGCTTGCTGACCGTCGACCTCTCGCCCGTCACCCCCATGAGGGAGGTGGCATACACGAATCCTGTCGAGGCCTTCACGGTCATGTCCAGCCTTTCGGGGGTCGTGCTGGGGGCGACGAGGAAGATGTGGTCGAGCCCGTGCTTCTCCGCAGCGGAGATCCAGTCTTCCCCCACGTCCGGGGTGAGGTCGGGGGTGATGACCCCCACGCCTCCCGAGGCGGCCAGATCGGCCGCGAATCTGTCGAGGCCGTACTGGAGGATGGGGTTGTAATACGTCATGACGATGGGGACGGCCCCAACCTTGGTAACCGCGGTGGCCGCCTTGACGACGTCCTTCACCCGAACCCCAGCCTTGAGGGCCGCCTCGCCTGCCTTCTCGATGATGGGTCCGTCGAGAACGGGGTCGGAGTAGGGTATCCCGATCTCGACGACGTCGACCCCCGCCTCGACCATCGCCTCCATGGCGGCAAT
The DNA here is from genome assembly GCA_964438525.1 of uncultured Demequinaceae bacterium. Taxonomy (GTDB): domain Bacteria; phylum Actinomycetota; class Actinomycetes; order Actinomycetales; family Demequinaceae; genus JAFGBM01. Next base: position 7,068 of record CAYTLH010000122.1, read on the forward strand.
GGAATCGTCCACCGAGGGGAAGCCCACGGGGAGGTATCCAAGCAGGACCGCCCGACCCTCGTCCCGGGCCGTGGCGAAGCGGTCGACGAGGGCGCTCACGACTCGTCCCCCAGAAGGTCGAACCACTTAGCCGCGGTCTCGACGTCCTTGTCCCCCCGCCCGGACAGGTTGACGAGTATCGTTGCCCCTTTCCCCAGTTCCTGGCCGAGTGTGAGGGTTCCCGCGAGAGCGTGGGCGGACTCGATGGCGGGGATGATGCCCTCGGTCCTGCTCAACAGGCTGAAGGCGTCCATGGCCTCCGCATCCGTGACGGGCCAATACTCGGCCCGGCCGATGGAGGCCAGCCAGGAGTGCTGCGGCCCGACGCCCGGGTAGTCGAGGCCGGCCGAGATCGAGTGGGAGGTCTGGGTCTGGCCGTCCTCGTCTTGGAGCAGGTAGGAGTGGGAACCGTGGAGCACGCCCGGGCGTCCGCCGACGATGGCCGAGGCGTGTCGTCCCGTGTCGACCCCGTCCCCGGCCGCCTCGCACCCGATGAGCCGGACGTCGTCGTCCAGGAAGGCATCGAAGATTCCGATCGCGTTGGAGCCTCCCCCGACGCAGGCGACAATGGCGTCGGGAAGACCCCCGAGGTCGAGCATCTGCGCCCGGGCCTCGACCCCGATGACCCTCTGAAAGTCCCGCACCATGGCCGGGAAGGGGTGGGGGCCGGCCGCCGTTCCGAAGATGTAGTTCGTGGTCTCGACGTTCGTCACCCAATCCCGGTAGGCCTCGTTGATGGCGTCTTTGAGGGTCCGGGACCCGGATGTCACCGAGACGACGGTGGCCCCCAACATGCGCATCCTGGCGACGTTCAAGGCCTGGCGGACCGTGTCCTCCTCACCCATGTACACGACGCATTCGAGGTCCATGAGGGCGGCCGCGGTGGCGGTAGCGACCCCGTGCATCCCGGCTCCCGTCTCCGCGATGACGCGGGTCTTGCCGATGCGCTTGGTGAGGAGCGCCTGTCCGATGACGTTGTTGATCTTGTGGGACCCCGTGTGGTTGAGGTCTTCCCTCTTGAGGAGGACGCGGGCGTTCCCCGCGTGACGCGCGAAGCGGGGAACCTCCGTGAGGATGCTCGGCCGTCCGGAGTACTCGACCCCCAGCCGCGCCAACTCCTCCGTGAACGCCGGATCGATCCGCGCCTTCTCGTAAGCGTCGCTCAGTTCGTCCAGGGCCGCCTGAAGCGCCTCCGGCACGAAGCGCCCACCGAACTCTCCGAAATAGGGACCAGGGGCGGACTGAAGAGATCCCGTCACGGACGAACCGCCCTAAGGGCTGGATGGGCTCCGGCCGCGACCATCTCCGCCACCGCGGTTCTGGGGTCTTTGTCCTTGACGAGCGCCTCTCCGACGAGGACGGCGTCCGCACCCTGCCGGGCGTATTCCACGACATCGTGTCCATCCCTGATCCCCGACTCGGCGATCCGGACGATCCCGTCGGGGATGAGGGGGGCCACCTTGGCGAAGGTGTTCCGGTTGACCTTCAGGGTCCTGAGGTTCCGGGCGTTGACACCGATCACCTTGGCTCCGGCGTCGACGGCCCTGGACACCTCGTCCGGCTTGTGGACTTCGACGAGGGCGACCATGCCGAGGGAGTTCACCCGCTCCACCAAGGATTCGAGTGCCATCTGCTCGAGCGCCGCGACGATCAGGAGGACCATATCCGCCCCGTGCGCCCGGGCCTCCCATACCTGGTAGGGGGCGATGACGAAGTCTTTGCGGAGTATGGGGACCTCGACCCTGGCTCGGACGGCGTCGAGATCGCACAGGTTTCCGCCGAACCGTCGCTCCTCCGTGACGACCGAGATCATGGAGGCCCCACCCGTCTCGTAATCGGCGGCGAGGGCCGCAGGATCCGTGATTTCGGCGAGGTCGCCCCGTGACGGGCTCGATCGCTTGACCTCGGCTATGACGGCGACCTCCTTGCACCTCAGCACCCTGAGCGCATTCCGGGCCTCGGGTTGACGCGAGGCCCGTTCCTTGAGGGCGTCCATGGGGGTCGCCTCTTGACGGTTCTCGAGGTCCTCCCTCACCCCGGCGATGATGTCGTCGAGCACTCCGCGCGATCCCGTCTCTCCCATGCCCCCATGGTAGCCGCCGGACAGGAACGCTTTTCACCGACCGAAATCGTCCGACTACTCCCCGCGTCTTTCCCCTATCGAGGGCGGACGTCGGGCGTGAGCCGGGTGGCGAGGGACACCGCCTTGACGAGCGCTGCGGCTTTATCCCGAGTCTCCTGAGCCTCTCGCGTGGGCACGGAATCCGCCACTATCCCGGCCCCGGCTTGGACATAAGCCGTCTCCCCAGAGATATAGGCGGTCCTGATGGCGATAGCCGTGTCCATGTTGCCCGCGAAGTCGAAGTATCCGATGGCTCCTCCATAGAAACCCCGGCGGGTCGGCTCGACCTCGTCGATGAGGTCGATCGCCCGCGGCTTGGGCGCCCCGGAGAGGGTCCCGGCCGGAAAGGTCGCGACGAATGCGTCCAAGGCGCCCCGCTCCGTCCGAAGGCTTCCGACCACGGTGGAGCAGATGTGCATGATGTGGCTGTAGCGGTTGACCGCCATGAACTCTACGACCTCGACGGTCGTGGGTTCGCAGACCTTGGCCAGGTCGTTGCGGGCGAGGTCTACGAGCATGATGTGCTCCGCCCGCTCCTTCGGGTCGGCGAGGAGGGCCTCCCCCAACTCGTGATCCTCATCCGGGGTATCACCCCTCGGCCTCGAACCCGCGATGGGGAAGGTCAGGACCTTGCCGTTTTTAACAGACACCATCGATTCCGGGCTCGCGCCGACCACTGCGAAGGGTTCTCCGTCGTCCGCCACGAGGCGGAGGTAGTACATGTACGGGCTGGGATTGAGGGTTCGGAGGACCCTGTATACGTCCAACGGGGAGGCCTGGCACTCCACGTCGAACCTCTGAGAGGGGACCACCTGGAACACCTCTCCGTCCCGTATGGCCTCTTTGCAGTACTCGACGGTCTTCTCGTAGTCACCCTCCGGCGTGCGATGGCGGACGGATGGCTCCGACGCGGCGGAGCCCAAAACGGAGATCTCGCTCGGGGAGGCGGATCGCAACGCGGCCTCCATCTCGTCAAGGCGGGCCACGGCATCCGCGTACGCTTGCTCGATCCCCGATTCCTGGGCGTCGGCGTTGACGGCGTTGGCGATGAGCCACACGCTCCCGTCATGGTGGTCGATGGCGGCTAGGTCCGTGGCAAAGAGGAGGTAGACGTCCGGGACGTTGAGTTCGCGGACGGCGCGGGTGGACAGGGTTGGCTCCCACTCGTGGATGATGTCCCATCCGAGGACCCCGACGAGCCCGCCGGTCAGGGGAGGAAGGCCGGGGATGGACTCGGACCGCATTTCCGCCAGGGCCTCGCGTATCGCGTCGAGCGGACGCCCGTCGTTCAGTCCGACGGGGACGTCGCCGGTCCACGCCGCCTGCGACCCAGTTGCCGTCAAGCGGGCTCGGGAACGCACGCCGACGAAGGAGAAACGGGCCCGGGCCCCGTCGGGTTCGGCCGACTCGAGGATGAAGGTGTCGGGGCGATCCTGGGCGAGGGCGCGGTAGACGGCAACGGGGGTGACTCCATCGGCCAGAAGCCTTCTGACGACTGGGACGACCCTATGGGTGGCGCCAAGGGAGACGAAACCCTCCAGGGTCGGCCACGTGTTCCCCCAGTCGACCGAGACCGGGGCGTCAGGCATCGGATTCGACCCTGTCCCCGACGTCACCGTCCACGACGACGGCGCCAAGGTCGCCCCCCGCCTCGAAGCAGGTCTTCGCTCCCGTGTGGCAGGCCAGTCCGATCTGGTTGACCTTCACGAGAACGGCATCGGCGTCGCAATCGAGGGAAACCGACTTGACCCATTGGGCGTGCCCGGAGGTGTCTCCCTTCCTCCACAGCGACTGCCGGCTCCGGCTCCAGAAGACGACTCGGCCCTCCCTCAGTGTGAGGTCGAGGGCCTCGTCATTCATCCACCCCAGCATGAGGACTTCGCCCGTGTCGTATTGCTGGATGACAGCGGCGATCAAGCCCGCGGGGTCTCGCTTGAGTCTGGAAGCTATGTCGGGATCAAGGGTCA
>CAYTLH010000123.1:0-3935 GCA_964438525.1 uncultured Demequinaceae bacterium
TCCCCCGGCGCGTTATCCGTCTCCATCCGAAGCGTCTGCAGGCTCAACGACCACCCGAAACCAAAGTCTCCCAGGGCCGTGCGGGCCCCCGAGTTGTAGGTCCGCTGCACCGTGATCGGCATCCCCGCCACCGGGACGACCGCATCCGTGAACGTCAACGAGAACAGGCCATACTTCGCCTCGTTCACGCTCGTGACGACATAGCCGACCGTCGAGACCCGGCCACCCTCGTCGATGACCTCGAGCTTGAGGTACCACTCGCCGCCGGCCAGGACCGTCGGATCGATGACCCCCAGCACGCCGTCGACCACAGGCTCCGTGCCCTCACCCAGGACGATCGGCTCCGAGTTCCGGGGCAGGACCGGGGTCGCGGTCACCGACCAGCGGAGCAGTACGAGGCGTTTGTGGATCATCGGCGGGAGGCCCTGGCATCTGAACTGAACGCATTCCCTGGGCTCGCCTGACTTGTCTCGCGCAAACGCGCTGGAACTAGGGGCTACCCTCAAAGCCCGACGACTCCGCTTGATCTGCAGGCGGCGGCGATTCTCGATGGGCTGCGAGAAGCGTGTTGTAGTACGGAACGAACGCGAGACGTGAGAGAAGCCACCATGAGTAGACAGTCGCCGCACTCGTCGAAAGCGAGTCGTAAAGCATTCCGTGTGCGACGTCATTGCGCAAGTTGAGCCCCACCTGTTCGGTCAGTAGCCCCCGCAGTTCCAAAACCAGGCCAGCCCCGAAGATGTCGCTTGCCTCTTGCATGCCCAAGAGCGCCCCAAGGCTCTTCTCGCTCTCCACTCCCTTCTCATCGACGAAGAGGGTGTAGACGCCTCGCGACTTGAGGTGGAGACGCACCAGTTGCTCAAGTTGAGGAACGAGAACCGCAGTCGCGGATGCCATGTCTCCGTTGAATCCATGAAGAATGCCCCTGGCCCATTGGGCTGCGTGACCTTCAGGCACGACAGGCGACTGCATGCAGATCTCATACAGATACAGGAAGTCAAGTCGATGTTCGAAGCCAAATACTTCGAGGCTGGGAAGGATCAATGCCCTGACTGTCAAGTCGGTCCGAAGCCGGAAGTGATGGAATACCTCATTGACGACTTCCTCATCGGAGGGTTCGGCACCCTCAGCCCCGCTCCGTTCCGCCACCTTTCGCCCATCGGCAGCGAAAGTGGCTTGGCCAATGACCCGCCTGATGCTCCCGCGCATCTGCTCTCGTTCAGAACCCATCGCCTGTTCGGGGTCGATGATCGGAGCAACTGTGAACAGTTGAGCCATCGCTAGATCACGCGGCTTGCCAGTCACTCTCGCGCGTGCGGCGGCGACCCATTCGCTGATGTCGATCGGACCGCTCGTGATTCTGGCCATCTCCTCTAACGTGAGCTCCCTAGCTTCGCTGAGTCGTGCTCGCATCCGAGTAAGGCGTTCGTCGAGGCCGTGTGCCGCCCGAAACTCGCGTGGCAAGGTACGCAGAATCTCGATGGCCTTCTCTAGAAGCGACCCGGCCACCATGGCTCCACTGTCTGCCGCAAGACGTGCTTCGGCCTCCGCGCTGTAATGGTCGGCGACTCGGGCACTGGAGGCTCGCGCTGCATCCAAATCCTTCGCTAGCGCGAACCATTGAGCCGCTTCTCTGAGGAGTCCTCGCGCCAACCCGAAGTTGTCGCCAGTGTCGTTGACACAAGCAACCAACCGTTCGGCGAGAGGACGACGGTCCGGCTCGTCCGGCCTTGCGTATTCCCGTAAAAGGGCGGAGATTTCAACGAACATCGAGACGTCGGGATCAGTGTCGTTGAGGATGAAGCCGACCATCTGGTCCCTGATCGTGGTCCGCTCGGTAGCCCCGATCTTGCCGACCCTCGCGGCCAGTTCCAGTGCGCGCCGGAACGAAGCCCGGCCGGAGTCAAACCACACCTCTGGGGTAAGGGGTGCCGATACGTACGCGGTCACCGCTGCCTGTACGAGGGCCGTGTTGCTCCGATCACCATACGTCCATGCGATGTCGGCGACCCGTGCACGAAGCATGGGTGCGTTAATTAAGGGCACCAGTTCCGCCAGCAAGGTGAGGCACTCTTCACCAAAGTCGGACGGCAAGAACGTCCGACGACCATCAGGCATCGTCATAAACGGCACGAACGGCTCGTTCCAGTTGTCCGGCACGAGCAATGGTTCGGCCGCTCGCGCCAGCGCACTGAGCACCCGCGTTTGTCGCGCTTGGGAACCGAGGGCGTCCTTGGCCGCGCGATAGAGCTGGCCTAGGGTAGGCGCGATTTGCTCCGGACTCGCGTACTCTCGGGACTCGCCGCCAGGTCCCGCCAATGCATCCAGCCACCACGATGGCTCGATGTCCTCTTCGTCCGGCAAGCTGCCTGGAGCCGCGTCAACCATGGGGGAGCCCCTTTCGTCGCCGGATCACCTAAACCTACTGAACCACGGGGCTGGGACCACTGCACCGTCCCCGGTCAGCAGAGACGTCGCGGTGCATGTTGTGTTCCGGCACCTATCGTCCTGTGGGCGTGTCGTACCACGCCCATGCACCGTTGTTCCAGCCCAGAACCCGGTGCCAAAAGTTCGACCATATCCACAGCCCATCGATTCCTTCGTAACCTGCCGGGAATCTCGTCGGAACATCGAAGGCATCGTTGAAGAACCGGATGGGCAGGATGTCGTCGACTGCAACCAGGAAGAGGTGCCGCTCGGATTCTTGACCCGACGCAGTTTTTCCCACGTGACCGGCCACATGCTCAAGCTGTATCCACCGTTCAAGCAGATCGGCGAAATCCTCGCTCGTCGCGTCAACGAATTCCGCCCGTGCAGGCGGAAACACTGAGATTCCTTCGGCCCCCCACGGCACACGGCGCAAATGGCCGAAGGCTTCGAGAGTAGCCACGGCGGGTTCTCGGGCACGCTCAATCGCAGGCAATTCCTCCGGGCTGTCGACATCGTAGGCATTGCATAGTTCCACTGTTTGTTGCGCCGCGTTCATGGTCGTCCGGTGCTGGATCGCCAAAGTACGGAGCCGGAGTTCCCACCTACCCGCCACTGGCCACTTACCTCCGTACTCGGCAACCTGGTTCTGCCAGCCAATCGCGTCCGCATGCGCGATAAGTGTCACTTCAAGCATGCCGACCCGCCCATCCGACCAGAGGAGTCGGTAGTCCATTGCGCTAGCCCGCCCTAAAGCGACCGCAGTTACGCCCAGGGCGTGCGCGATGACCGCGGCAGCAATCTGTTCGGCTCGGTCTGAGATCCCGCTCATGAATCCATCATGCCGCTGACGACGGGTGACGTCCCTAGGGGCGGTCACAACCTAGAGTCTGTCCGTCGTAGTGATCGCGACGAGCAAGACCACTAGGAATCGCGCTGATCGCCAAGCCAGTCTGGATCCGCCGAATAGAAGGCGTCGCCGATGTCCGTCTGATGGCATCCAAGCGCGAGCAACGCTTGCACTAGCGATTCAACACCGAGAGGTTCTTCAGTCTTCCACGTACCAAAATCACTCTCGGGAGGAGACACACGTGCCGAGTAGTGAGAGCCGACCTTCTCAATCACTATTGGCATCGAATCGCCTCCTCTATTGCCCAACTGGATAGTACCGACCATACCCGCGCGAAAAGATCTCTGCGCGTTCCATTTGATAGTAGGGACTCGTGGGATCGGGAAAGTTTGTGCGGCCAAGAGCGGGCCCGCAGTCGACGATGATGTACCCCTCGTCCATCACACGACGAATCCACTCCCGGTTGTTGGCCATCCACTGTGTGGTTGGAGCGTCGACGGGCTGGTAGAAGTCCGCGCCGAGGAGGTTGGCAGCGGGGATAACTCGCGCATCCATCGCCTCGCCGATCACAACTAGACCGGGACTGCCCGGATACTTCTCGATCATTTGTGCGACATCTGCGGGATTCACGTCACATCTGGGAGGCTTCCTATCACCG
>CAYTLH010000124.1:0-5179 GCA_964438525.1 uncultured Demequinaceae bacterium
CACGATTGCCGATACCCGCAAGGTATACCTCGATGGGGAACTGATCAGGAATGAGACGCGGGTCTCGACCTATCGCTCCGTCTCCGGCACCAAGTGCGCATAGTCCCCTGGGGCCGCGAACTCCCTCGCTAGGATGATCTCGTTGCACGATCCAGAGGAGGACCCATGACTTACGTCATCGCCCAGCCTTGCGTCGATCACAAGGATAAGTCCTGCATCGAGGAGTGTCCGGTCGATTGCATCTACGAGGGTGAGCGGATGCTGTACATCCATCCAGACGAGTGCGTCGACTGTGGTGCGTGCGAGCCCGTGTGTCCCGTGGAGGCCATCTTCTACGAGGACGACCTGCCGGACAAATGGTCCGGCTATCTCGCCGCAAACCGGGATTTCTTCTCCGAACTCGGATCCCCGGGAGGGGCCGCCAAGAAGGGTCCCCTTCAGCACGACCACGAGGTCGTCCGGGCTTTGCCTCCCCAGGACCCCCAATAGCATTCTGGATCAGGCTTCTTCCATGGCACTCTCCCCTTCCGCTCTCCCCGATTTTCCCTGGGATGCGCTGGAACCGTACCGGGAGCGCGCCTCCGCCCATCCGGGAGGGGCCGTTATCTTGGCCGTCGGCACCCCCATCGACTCGTCCCCCCGAGTTGTCCAAGAGGCCTTGGGCGCGGCCGCCGACGCCCCCGGCTACCCCAAGACCCGGGGAACGCTCGCGCTTCGGGAGGCCATCGTGGCGTGGTTCGGCAAGCGTGGGGTGAGCGGGCTCGACCCGTCCGCGGTATTGCCCACCATCGGATCGAAGGAGTTCATCGGAACCCTCGCCGCTTTCCTCGGCCTGGGAGTCGGGGATGTCGTGGTTCGCCCCCGGTTCGCCTACCCCACGTACGACGTGGGTGCCACGCTCGTTGGATCGACGATCCTCGAGGCGGATGATGCGGATTCGTGGGAGGGGCGGGACCGGGTCAAGCTCGTATGGGTCAACTCTCCATCGAATCCGACCGGGAAGGTACTCGACCGGACGACAATGGCCGCCATAGTCGAGGCGGCTCGTCAGATCGGAGCCCTCGTCGTGTCGGACGAGTGCTATGCGGAGTTTCCATGGTCGGGGCCATGGGTCGACGAGGGGGTACCATCGGTGCTCGACGATGAGGTCTGCCGCGGGTCGCACGAGGGGATTCTCGCCGTCTACTCCCTGTCGAAGAGATCCAACCTCGCCGGGTATCGGGCCGGATTTGTGGCCGGCGATCCCAGGGTCGTCGCGCGTCTGCTCGAGACCAGGCGGCACCTGGGGCTCATGATGCCGGCGCCCGTCCAGGCCGCCGCGACGGCGGCGCTGGGCGATCACTCCCACGTCGAGGCTCAGCGGGCGGTGTACGGACATAGGCGAGACGTCCTCATGTCCGCCCTCATCGAGGCCGGATTCACAATCGATCATTCGGAGGCGGGCATCTACTTGTGGACGACCAGGGGCGAGCCTTGCTGGGACACCGTGGCCTGGTTCGCCGACCGGGGTATCGTCGTCGCCCCGGGGGCGTTCTACAGCGCCGGGGAAAGCCTCCACGTGCGGATCGCATTGACCGCGAGCGACCCCCACGTACAGGAGGCGGCGAACCGCCTTCTCGGCCCCCGCTAGACTGACGGACAGGCAGGGGAAGACGATTGTGAGGAGAAAGCATGGGACAGGCGGTTGACGCGCGGTTGAAGGTGAACGGCACGGACGTCCCGGTGTCCTTCGTCCAATCCACCGTCGGCAACGACGGTCTTTCCATGGAGGGCTTGCTCAAGAACACCGGCCTGGTGAACGTCGACCCCGGGTTCATGAACACGGCCTCCTGCAAGTCGGCCATCACCTTCATCGACGGCGAGGCCGGCATGCTGGTGTATCGGGGGTACCCGATCGAGGATCTCGCCGCCCGTTCCACCTTCCTCGAGGTCGCCCACCTTCTCATCTACGGAGACCTGCCGACGCGGGATCAGTTGAACTCTCTGGAGAACAGGGTGTCCCGTCATATTCAGGTGCATGACGGCATCAAGGCCTTCCTCAACGCCTTCCCCCCCGACGCGGAACCCATGTCTATCCTCTCCGGTGCGATCTCAGCGCTCGGGGCCTTCTATCCCGAAAGCATCGGTTACGAGGAAAACCAGGTCGAGCTGGCGACGGTTCTCTTGCTGGCCAAGACGGCGACGGTCATCGCCTACCTTCAGAGGCGTTCCATGGGTCTTGACCTCATCGAGCCGACAAAGGGGGGGACGGATTACGTCGAAGAATTCCTTCGCCTGACCTTCGCCGACTCTCATGGTCAGTACGAACTCAACCCCGTCGTTCGCAAAGCCATGGACCTTCTGCTCATCCTCCATGCCGATCACGAACAGAACTGCTCCACGTCGACGGTCCGCATCGTCGGATCAAGCCAGGCGAGCATCTATGCCTCACTGGCCGCCGGGGTCGGGGCCCTCTCCGGTCCGCTGCACGGGGGGGCGAACGAGGCGGCCTTGAGGATGTTCGACGACATCATCGAGTCCGGCGACACCATCGAGAAGTTTGTTGAGAAGGTCAAGAACAAGTCGGACGGTGCGCGCCTGATGGGGTTTGGACACCGGGTGTATAAGAACTTCGATCCCAGGGGTACCGTCATCAAGCGGGCGACTGACGAGGTAATCAATTCCTTGGGGCTTTCGAGCGAGCTCTTCGACATGGCCAAGCGCCTAGAGGAGATCGCCTTGAACGACGAGTATTTCATCGAACGCAAGCTTTACCCCAACGTCGATTTCTACTCGGGGCTCATCTACAAGGCCATGGGGTTTCCGACGCCGATGTTCACGCCCCTGTTTGCACTCGGCCGCGTCTCGGGCTGGATTGCCCACTGGCGGGAGATGATGTCCGATCCCATGACGAAGATCGGACGGCCTCGGCAGGTGTACATCGGTGAGGTCAAGCGCGCGTACGTTCCGATTGACGAGCGTGGAGGATGAGCGAGGATCCCGTCGTCCTTCGCCACCATGACGCCGTCGGCCAGGCGAAGTTGTTCGCCGCATTCTCGATCGTGTTGTTCGCGATTCCGCTCCTAGCTTTCGTCTTCAACGCCCCGCCCAAATGGTGGCTTCTGGCCCTCGTTCCCGCCGCCCTATTGACCAGCTACTTCGCCATGCGCCTGTTGACCATGAAGGTCGTGCTCGATGGACGCGGGTTGAACGAGCCGGCCCCGTTCCGACCGACCGTCGTCACCCCATGGGACGACTGCGTTCGGGTGCGACGCACGGAGGACAAGGGTGCGATGGGTTTGGTCTTCCTCGGCATCGCGGTCGAGCACCAGGGAGGGTGGAAACACCAGATCGTCGCGCTCAATATGAACACTCGCGACCCTTCGGCCGAGAGGACCGTCGAGGATTGGCTGAAGGCCATCCGCGACGCCAAGCGGCGCTACACCCGCTAGGGCCCCGAAGAAACGATTCGAATCGGCCCAGCGTGTGATTCTTCTCTCAAACCCCTAATGTCCGTTCGGGGTTGGAGCCTACCCTGGCCAGGAAAGCGTCTACCGAGGGGTGGCGATCCCATGAGGCCGGATTTCCGACGCGAATACCAGATCGACTGGGTTCATGCGGAAGCGGAACGGTTGCGTGCCCATTTCGGTTCTGCGATTACGGTGGAGACGCATATCATCGGGGGAGTCTTCACGCGAGGCGAGAGGGTTCTGACCATCAGCGATCCCGGGGGGAAGGGCATCGACGGGGCGGTCTGCCTGACGGATCGTTCCGAGGAGGGAAGCTTGTGGAGGGCCGAGTTGTTCCCCATCCCTCAGGATGGCCAGGAACCCGTCCCAACGACCAAGAGCATCCAGTCCGTCACCCTCCAGATGCGGTATAACCGCTGCGTCTACGCCACCCGAGACCGGGTCATGGGAAAGGCGAGCGGAGAGGATGGCCTACCGGACTTTGCCCCGGGGGTCTCGAAGCTGCTCGCCGGGATGGTCTTCCTTCAGCGTCGTCGGTCTCTCGGGCGAGGGCACCGAGCCGAGGCCTATACCCTGGCCTCCGCTTAGGCTGTCCGGTCCGCGGAGAGGACGACATACACCTCCCCGGAGTCGCAACCCGATGGGTATTGATCCGGTGGTGCGTTCCCCCAGCCTTCCCGCTCGCGCGTCCATTCCATATCGCAGGACGAGACCGCAACGATTGGGTGGGTTGATGCCATGGCCACGGTCCAGTTGGCTACGGCAACGCTCAGGGGAGGATCGACGACGAGGGTCGCCATCACCAGGTTCGGGTTTGAGCGATCGATCCGAGCCTCGACGAGGTCGCCGAAATCGTCGGCCGATCGCTCAAGGAAGGCGATGTCGGGGTTGGACGTGGGGGAGACGGGTTCCAGGGAACAGGACACGGAGTCGATCCCCGCGGCCCCGGCGAGGGCGAGGGCCCAGACTTCGGCCCTCTCCTCGTGTTGGGCATAGGCCTCCGGGAAGGCCGACCGCTGCACCGCCTGCGCCGCCGCGGTCACACTCATCGCTTCCCAGCCGTCAACCAGCAGAAGGGCATCGTAGAACGCGTTCGTCGCATGGTATGGATCGAGGACCTCGTCCTCCGTACCCCATCCCTGGGACGGGCGCTGTTGGAACAGGCCCAGGGAATCCCGGTCGCCCACCCGGAGGTTCCTGAGGTCGGACTCCTGTAGGGCCGTCGCCAAGGCGACGGTCGCGGCCTTCGCCGGCAGGTCTCGACTCGTCGCAATGGCGACGATCAGGGCGGCGTTGTCCGTCTGCTCCGCAGTCAGGCTGTCCGAGGCTCCGTCGACCGTCGCCGTGCAGTTCTCGTTTGAAAACAGACGGTCTCCGTAGAGATGCCAAAGACTCGGACCCCACACCACCGCGACCAGGGCGACCGTGAGGACGACCGCAAGGGCGACGCCCTTGGAGATTCGCCGGGCCATCAGTTACCGTGAAGGGCTGTGTTGAGCGTGACGCCCGGTCCCTCGCGCAGCAGTGCCTCGATCGCTCCGGTTTGGGAGTTTCGCCTGAATAGGAGGCCATGACGTCCCGAGAGTTCTCGCGCTTTCACGACCTTGGGTTGACCGTCCTCTCCCACTTCGTCGAGAACGAGGACCTTGGATCCGGCTGTCAGATATAGACCAGACTCGACGAGACAATCGTCCCCGAGGGCTATTCCAAGGCCCGCGTTGGCCCCGAGG
>CAYTLH010000125.1:0-5792 GCA_964438525.1 uncultured Demequinaceae bacterium
CCGACGACGTGGACGACGCCCTGATCGGCATCCCCGAGGGAGTGGATCCGGATTCCGAACTCCTCCGTGTTGGCGCGGAGAGTCTCGATCTGTATACGGCTGATCGGGTCCGCAATCGGCTTGTCGATGTCGAGGGTCGGGGTGTTGTGGTCCTCGGTCGCGATGGTGAGGTCGGGGCGTCGGACCGTGCGGCCCGCGAGCCTCAAACCCTCGAACGCCTGGGGGCTCGTAACCTCGTGGATCATGTGCAGGTCGATATACAGGAGGTCGGGAGCCCCGTCCTTCCCCTTCGCCACCACATGGCTCTCCCACAGCTTTTCCGCGAGTGTCGTGCCCATGTTCCGTTTCCTTGCCTTTCCCTGCCGTCCTATGACCCGATTCTCAGCGCTTGTGTCTCACCATGTGAAACAGTAGTATCGCTACATGGACAATAGTAGCGGAGTTGGCGTCGTTGACAAGACCTCGGCCATCCTCGGCGTCCTGGAAAAGGGTCCGGCGACCCTGGCCCGACTGGTGACGGCCACGCACCTGGCCCGTCCCACCGTCCATAGACTCTGCCTGGCGCTCGAGCACCACCACTTGATCGGCCGCGACCAGACGGGGGCGTTCGAACTCGGGCGACGGTTCCTCCAACTAGCAGCGGCGGTCGGCGAAGACCGGCTCGTCAGCGCCGCCCAACCGATCCTCGAGGCCCTCCGCGATCGCACCGGGGAATCGGCCCAGCTCTTCCGCTCCCACGGCGAGCATCGCATCTGCATCGCGTCCGCCGACCGGCCCATGGGGCTGAGGGATTCGATCCCGGTGGGCACGACGATGACCATGAGGGCCGGGTCGGCGGCCCAGGCTCTGCTGGCGTGGGAGGAACCGGATCAGATGCACGAGATCCTCGAGACCGCCCGATTCACAGCCGATGACCTCGCCCAGGTGAGGGAGCAGGGCTTCGCCGAGAGCGCCGGTGAGCGTGAGGCCGGAGTGGCCGGGGTGTCGGCCCCCGTGTGGGGGACATCCGGGCGGGTCGTCGCCGCGGTTTCCATTTCCGGCCCCATCGCCCGCCTGACGGGTCACCCGGCCGAGAGGCACGCCCTCGATGTCATGGACGCCGCGAGGCGGCTCAGCGACGTGCTCCGCCAAAGCGAGACCTAGCGGGGGCCCCTAGTCCTTGTTCCGTCCCTGGCCGGAGTTGCCGGGGGAATCGTCCTCGTCGTCCTTGTTGTGACCCGGGGCGTCGGCAGACTTTCCGTGGGACGCGGCCTCCTCGACCCCCCGCGCCCTCTCGGAGACCCCCTGCCCGAAGTCCCGACCCTCGGCGTCCGTCGACCCCATCCACTGAAGCATCTCGGATACCTCGGCCCGCACCTCTACGGACTGCTCGGCTCCCTGATTCTGCACGGCGAGGGCCGCCTGGACGAGGGCCCTGGCGGCGTCCTCATCACCCTCCTTCCTGAGGGCGTTCGCGGCGTGTTCCAGGGCCTGGTCGGGCTGTCCCTTCTCGGTCAACCGAGCGGCCTCGTCCAGCCTCTCCTGGGTTCCGCCGTTACCGATCCCGACGGCCTCAAAGGCCTGGTCGACGGAGTAGAGCAGGTCGCCGGGAGCCGCCCCGTCAGAGGCTACCGCGGCACCCCCCACGCCCACGGTGGCGAGGGCAGCCACGCCTCCGGTTACGACGAGTCGACGTTTCCACGGTTTCGAGCCACGAACAGTCCCGCCGGGGACATCGACAGCGGCTTCCTTCGCGGCCTTCGCCAAGGCGGGAACGATGGTCCCGGCCTCAGGTGTGACGGAATTCTCGGCCTCCCGACGGAGGGCCTCGACGAGCGGGGCCAGGCAGGCGAGATCGCCCTCGGTCGGCTCTCGGCCGGCGAACAGGTTCTCGAGGTCCCTCTCGGACCATTCCTCGCTTTTCATCTCGTCCTCACTTCCGTCATCGCCTGATCCCGCCCCGGGGTTACGCCCCCTCGTCCCTCCTCCGCCGAAGCGCCGCGACCGCCCGATGCTGAAGCACCCTCACGGCCCCCTCGGACTTCTTCATCACCTCGGCCGCCTCGGACACCGAAAGCCCCGCCACGATCCTCAACAGCACGACCTCCTTCTGATCCTTCGTCAGGGGTGCGAGTGCGGCCTCAACCTGCATGGAACTCAGCTGAGCCATGGCCTCATCCTCGACGTCACCGCCCCTGAATCTGTCGGGATCGGGAGCCTCCTCCAGGGTGCCCGCGGGGGCGGGCCTCCGGGAAGTCTTCCTCCGTTCATCGATCAGCCTCCGGTGGGCGATGACGAACACCCACGACCGGAAGGCCGGCTCGTCCCCCTCGAAAGACCGGATCCCCTTCGCGACCTGGAGGAAGGTCTCCGAGGTCAGGTCCTCCGGGTCCATAGCCCCACGGAGCCGGAGATACCCTTGAACCGGGCCGGACAGGTGCCGATACAGGGCCGTCCAGGCCCACTCCTCCCCCGCCTTGGCGGCCGAGAGCGCCGACTCGAACCCCTCACCGAAACTAGTCATCGACTCGCCTTTTCGATGGCGGTCTCGGGAGGGTGGTA
Source organism: uncultured Demequinaceae bacterium (assembly GCA_964438525.1). GTDB lineage: Bacteria > Actinomycetota > Actinomycetes > Actinomycetales > Demequinaceae > JAFGBM01. The sequence goes on from CAYTLH010000125.1 coordinate 2,542, forward strand.
CACGCACACGTCACCAGACCACGCTAACCGAATCCCCATCCTCGATGTGACGTAGAGGTCGGGTTACGGCTTGAGTTTGGCGAGTTCCTTGCCCCACTCACGCGCCCGCTCGACCTCGCCGTCGAGGAGCATCCCCTTCCTGGTCGAATCCGTCGTACGCATGGCGACCTTGAATCCCTCAGGTTTCGCGACCGGTTTGAGACCCGCCTTCCTCAGCCTTTTATAGATGCGGGAGGCCCCCCCGCGTCCGAACAGGCCGCCCACCCTGGTGTCGAAGGCCGCCGACGCGACGCCCAGGCCCTGGGGCAGGTCCGAGAGCCAGTCCCGCATGAGCCGCTGAGAGGTATCGGGAGGGGTGTCGCCGTAGCTGTCCGGACGGTCGCCCGCCCCCTTCACCGTCGCCTCCGACGGCAGATTGAAGGCGTGGATCGGCGCGCCGGCGACGACGAGGTCGACCCCCTTGAGGGCATCAGGGGTCGCCTCGGACGTGGAGAGGGCCTTCGCTCCCCTGCCTAGACCCTTCGCGATAGCCTCGGCAATCTTCGCGGTATTCCCCCACAGGGACTGATAGACGACGATGGCTTTCATGGTGTTTTCCCTTCCTCGATTGAGCGCCTAAACGGGACGATACACCGGTCTAGCGCTGACTGACCGTCTCCGCCAGTGAGGCCCCCCAGGCTCGTGCGCGCTTGAGTTCGGCGGGATTGATCCATCCCCCGGGGCCCGGGGAGATCGGATGGCTCTCCATCTGGAAGGACGCGGCGGGCGCGATGAGGTTCCATTCCCTTTCGGCGAGCGCCTCGAGCACCTCTCGCGCACCACCCTCCCCCGGGAGATCCCCGATCCGAATCTCGAAGACCGCCACCGGGATTGTGGGCTTCGGCAGGTCCTTGATCCAATCGCGCATGAGGATGAGTCCGGAACCCGAAGCCACTCCCTCGACCTCGTCCTCCGGGCCACGCCCCACCTGGATCGTCACGAACTCGGGGCGGTTGTACGAGTGGACCGGTGCCCCTAGCACGAGCACGTCAGCCTCGGCGACGACGTCGGAGGTGGCCTCGGACGTGGATAACACCTGGGTCTTGGGCCCGAGGCCCCGGCCGATAGCCTGGGCCAAGGTCGCCGTGTTGCCCCAGATCGACTCGTAGACCACGATGGCGATCACAGTGCCTTTCTATCGCACCCGGAGGCCGGGCGATAGGGGCACCCCTACCGCACGCGACAGGGACGAGTCGATGTCGAGGATAATTTCAGACGCACGAAGGGGAAACGTCAAGGAAGAGCAGCCCCGACCGGATTCGAACCGGCGCTACCGCCGTGAGAGGGCGGCGTGCTAGGCCGCTACACAACGGGGCCCTAGCGTCGCGAGGCCACGCCCCGCGGATGCGAACACCTAGAGTATCGCACGGCCCGACTCGGCGCGAACCGCCCGACTGGAAGAAGCGCAGGCCGACCATAGGCCCCGAGGGCCGAACGGCGGGGCTTGTGACGATGGAGGTTCCCTGTCCCCCGTCTCCGCCCCGGAACCCCGCCTACCAGTCCTCTTCCGAGTACACACAGCCGGCGGCCGAATGCGGGTCGCAATCGTCTTCGGAGTTGTGCGCGTCCTCGATGTCGAACTCGACGGCTTGCCCGTCTTCGATGTACACCCACACCCCGTACGGCGTTGGGCCCACATCCAACGGATACGCGAGAAACCCGTCGTAACTGTCTCCGTCGCCTGCGAACCACACGTACACACCCGCGTCGGGAGAGACCGTCACCGTACGAATCGTGCCGTCGTCGTTCGTCCAGATCGGAGAGGGCGATCCATCCGTGAAATCCCAGCCCTACATGCAGGCGAGATCGAAACTCACGGAGGACTCCCCCCACTCCGTCACGAACCCGAACCACTGCCCGTCGGGGAGCGGTCCCGCTCCCGGCGTGCATCCCGACCCTTAAGTCTCGCCGGTCGGGCCCTGGTTGGGCTGCCCGGTCGCTGTCGAGTCCGCCCCTCCGGAACACCCGGCCAGAGCCAGGATTGCGGCACCGGCAGCCGCAAGAACCGCTGTCGCCTTCATGAGCATCCCCTTTCGTCGAGTCATCGACGCCCGCCCGTCACGGCAAACGCCGGACCGTGAGTCTCGCGGCCGCCCCGTCGCCCGCATCGAACCACAGCGGGAATGGTTCGGATCCCATCGAGCCCTCGACGCCCACATTACACCCGGGGGCGCGGTCAGCGCCTGGCGGAATCGGTGATCGTCTGCACGAGCAGCCGACCCCACACCCGAGCCCGGTCGAGTTCGCCGTCCGCGAGGCGTACCCCCGATCCCTGGGCATCGCCGATGCGCTCGACGACGAACCTCTCGGGGGGAAGCGTGCGACCGTAGCCCGCCTTCTTGAGCCGGCTGGAAATCTTGGCGGCGGAGCATCCCCCCTTCTGGGCCCCGACACGGGTGTCGAAGGCCGCCCCGAGCGTCCGCGCGGAGGGAAGCGCCCGCACCCATTCGGCCATGGGAACCTGGCTGAGGTCCGGGGGCGTCGCGCCGGGGAGCTCCCCCCTCTGGCGTGCCTTCTCACGGGTCTTCAGGGAAGGCAGCCGCATGATGTGGACGGGCGCCCCGGCGATGACGAGGTCCGCTCCGTCGAGGAGGGCCGGCGTCGCCTCACTCGTCGTCACGGCGATCGCGCCTGCCCCGATTCCCTCGGCGATCGCTTGCCCGACCGCTAGGGTGTTCCCCCAGAGGGATTCGACCACGACGACCGCCTTCATGTCTGTTCCTCCCGTCTAGCAGCCGAGTGCCAGCCGCACCACCGGCCATCATCCCACGGGCGGAACATCCGCTCGGCGCTTGCCAAGGAACCAGGCCCACACTAAACTTGAGTGCAGTACACTCAACTTTGGATATCGTAGGAAACCGACACGGGGAGGCAGACGTGACGACACCGGGACAGACCGATCAGGAGCAGGCCTCGCCCCTCGAGCAATTCGGCCAAGATTTCACCGAGTTCGCCGAGCGGGGCGCGCTCGACCCCGTCATCGGCCGGGACGAGGAGATCCGGCGGATCATGCAGGTCCTCTCCCGCCGGACGAAGAACAACGCCGTCCTCATCGGCGACCCCGGCGTCGGCAAGACCGCCATCGTCGAGGGCCTGGCCCAGCGAATCGTCGCCGGTGATGTGCCCGTGGGCCTCAAGAACAAGAGGATCATCGCGTTGGATATGGGAGCGCTGATCGCCGGGACGAAATTCAGGGGCGAGTTCGAGGACCG
>CAYTLH010000126.1:0-4410 GCA_964438525.1 uncultured Demequinaceae bacterium
GGCTCGATGAGGCCAAGGCCCGGGAGGTCGTGGCCGCGGCGCGGATCGATCCCGCGACCGTTGACGCCGTGGCAAAGGCGCTCGTGACATTGGGGCGGGTATACACCGAGGAGGAGGCTCTCCTTGTCGAGGTCAACCCCCTCGTTCTCACGGAGGATGGCGAGGTTCTCGCGCTCGACGGCAAGGTGACGCTCGACGATAACGCCCGTTTCCGTCATCCCGACCACGTCGACCTCGTCGACGTCGCCGCGACCGACCCCCTCGAACTCCGGGCTGCCGAACACCGACTCCATTACGTCAGGCTCGATGGGCAGGTGGGCATCGTCGGAAACGGCGCGGGGCTTGTCATGTCGACCCTCGACGTCGTGGGGAACGCCGGCCGAGACCTGGGAATCGGGCCCGCAAACTTCCTGGACATCGGAGGGGGAGCCTCCGCGAGGGTCATGGCGGCTGGCCTGGGCGTCGTCCTATCGGACGAGCAGGTGCGTGCCGTCTTCATCAACGTCTTCGGGGGTATCACCTCGTGCGTCGAGGTGGCCCAGGGCATCGTCGAAGCCCTGTCCACGCTCGGGAATGCCGCCACGAGGCCGATCGTCGTTCGCCTGGACGGGAACGCCGTGGCCGAGGGACGGGTGATCCTGGACGAGGCCCGACACCCCCTCGTCACCCAGGTCGACACCATGGACGCCGCCGCGGCCCGGGTGGTCGAACTCGCCGCGGGGAGGCTTCCGTGACCATCTTCCTTGATTCTTCCTCGCGCGTCGTCGTCCAAGGTATGACGGGCGCGGAGGGTATGAAGCACACGGCCCGGATGCTGGCCTCGGGGACGACCGTCGTTGGGGGGGTCAATCCCCGAAAGGCCGGGACGTCGGCGGGTGTCGAGGTCCACGGCGAGGAGAGGTCGCTGCCCGTCTTCGGCACGGTGGCTCACGCCATCGATGCCGAGGGCGCCGACGTCTCCGTCATCTTCGTACCCAAGCAGGCGGCCAAGGGCGCCATCGTCGAGGCGGCGGACGCGGGATTGTCACTGGCGGTCGTCATCACGGAGGGTATCCCCGTCGCGGACGTCGCGAGCGCCCTCGCGCATGCCCAGGAACGCGGAACCCGGATCATCGGGCCGAACTGCCCGGGAATAATCTCGCCCGGGAGGTCCAACGCCGGCATCACGCCCGCGGACATCACGGGCCCCGGCCCGATCGGACTCGTCTCGCGTTCGGGCACCCTGACGTACCAGATGATGCACGAGCTCAGGGACGTCGGCTTCACGACGTGCGTGGGTATCGGGGGGGATCCCGTTGTCGGCACCACGCACCTCGACTGCCTCGAGGCATTCGAGGCGGATCCGGAAACGGAGGCGATCGTCCTCATCGGGGAAATCGGGGGAGACGACGAGGAGCGGGCGGCGGATTTTATTCGGGAACGAGTCGCCAAACCCGTCGTCGGGTACGTGGCCGGATTCACGGCTCCCGAGGGTCGCACGATGGGGCATGCCGGGGCAATCGTCTCCGGGACGAGCGGGACGGCCGAGGCGAAGAAGAGGGCGCTCGAGGCCGCGGGCGTGAGGGTCGGCACCACCCCGACGGAGGCGGCCGGTCTCGTACGCGACCTTCTCGGCTCTTAGGATCGGCGGTTCGCCCCCCTCCCAGCGTCGGAACGGGTGAGGATGGGGGCATGACGACGGCCCCCCAATCGACGGACAGCCGCGAAGGCACCTCCGGGGGCGTCGCGCGTTCGACCGCGCCACCGTGGGCGTCCGGTGTGGTGACCGCGGTTGAGACGGCCGTCTTGTCGGCCGGACTCGTCTTCGCTTTCGTCTTCGCCGCGACGGCCTCCGCCCCCTCCGCGGACGGGTCGATTTCGGCAGATTGGTCGGGCGCCTGGGACGTGGGAACGTCGATCTGGCTCCTCGCCCACGGAGTTTCGGCGTCGGTGGGGGACGTGACGATCACCCTCGTTCCCCTGGGGTTGACCCTCGTCGTCGGAATCATTGCGGCGTCGGTTGCCCGGCGGGTGGCCGTGCCTACCCACGCATCGGTAGCCTGGGCAGCCCTCGCGTACGGCCTCATCGTCGCCATCGTCGCGTCGAGCGCGCACGGGGGTGTGGCGTCCGGGTGGACGGCCGGAATCGTCGGGGGCTTGGTCACAGGGATGGGCGCATCGCTCGGGCTTGCCCGCGCCCATGGGTTCCGGTTCTTTGCGGGGGTGCGACTTCCCGAGGGGATTCGGGCGGGGATACGTCTGGGGACGGGCCTGTCGGCATTGTGCGTCGTCGCGGGGGCGGCCCAAGCGGTTCTTTGGCTGGTGACCGGCGCCGGCCGGGTCACGGGGGTCGTCGAGGATCTGTCTCCGGATCTGGCGGGGGGATTGTCTCTCGCGGCCGGTGAGACCGCGTACCTGCCGACGTTATCCGTCTGGGGTCTCTCGTGGTTGTCCGGCGCGGGTTTTTCCTTTGGGACCGGGAGCCAGTATGCCCCGGGGGAGGTGGTGCCGGGTCCTGTCCCCTCCGTACCCTTGGTCGCGTCCCTTCCGGGGGAGTCGTGGGGTTGGTCCTGGGTCGGCTTCGTCGTCTTGATCGGCCTGGGGGCGCTCGGCCGGGTGGCCTCCAGGCGATGGGTGATGCCGGGTCGGGACGGGGTTACGGCCCAGGCCCTCGCGGTCGTCGTCGTGGGCGTCCTGGCGTCGGGGGCGGCGATCCTGACCCGGGGGGCGGCGGGGGGCGGGGTTCTCGTCGACGTCGGACCCGACCCGACGGCCGTGGGGTGGCGCGTGGCGCTCTTCGTCGGCATCGGTCTGGCGACGGCGTCCGCGGCCTGTGGGATGACGGCGCGGCTCAGGGCTCGGGCTCGTCGAGCCAAGACACGGGAACCCCCAGTTCCTTCAACCGTTCGAGGCGCGCCTCCTCGAACTGACGAAAGCACCGATCCTCTGCGCCTATGGTGATGGCCGACGAGGTGCAGTCCTGGTACTCGAGGATCTCCGAGTAGAGGATGGCCGCGACGCCGTAGTTGAGGGTCAAGGACCCCGCCATGAAGAAGCCCACGATTACGAAGGCCCACAGCAAGGTCGAACGTTCGCGGCGCATCGCGACCATCGCGATGACGCCGAGGACCAGGGCGGCCACCGCGAACACGCAACCCGCCATGCCCCACGGTAGGGGGAGGAAGGAGAAGAGGAGCGCCCCGGCGAACGAGTATCCGAACAGGCGCACACGGGTGGTGACCGGCGTGGGAAGAGGATCGGGGGGGCGTCTCGTCGTCATCGTCTTTTCTTCTAGGTGAGGTATCCAGCATGCCGATAGGGTCGGACTGTGACAAGCGAGCCAACCCCCCGCCGCCTTGTCGTGTTGGTATCCGGTGCGGGCACGACCATGCGGGCCGTCCTTGAGGCTACCGGTAATGCGGGCTATGGGGCTCGCATCGAGGCGGTCATCTCCGATCGGGCCGACGCCCCGGCCCTAGATATCGCCCGGGCCGCGGGGGTGCCGGTGGAGGTGCTGCCGTTGTCGGAATTCGAGACCCGGGACCGGTGGGATGAGGCCCTTGGGGAAGCGATTGACCGGCACTCGCCCGACCTCGTTCTGTTGGCCGGATTCATGAAGATCGTCTCCCCTGGCGTGGTCGAACGGTTCCGGGGTCGGATGATCAACACCCACCCGGCCCTCCTGCCCGCCTTCCCAGGGGCTCACGCGGTTCGGGACGCCCTCGCCCACGGGGTCAAGGTCAGCGGGTGCACCGTCCATTTCGTGGAGGAGGAGGTCGACTCTGGCCCGATCATCGCCCAGGAGACGGTTGCGGTCGAGGACGATGACACGGAGGAGTCGCTGCACGAGCGGATCAAGTCGGTCGAGCGGGGCCTCGTCGTCGCCACCGTCGAGAGGCTCCTTCGGGAGGGATGGACGATAGACGGCCGCCGGGTACGGCGGGGCTACACAGAAGGGAAGGAATCATGAGCGAGAGGAAGCCCGTCGCGAGGGCGCTGATCTCGGTATACGACAAGACGGGCCTGGTAGACCTTGCCCAGGGGTTGAATTCCGCCGGGGTCGCCATCGTCTCGACCGGCTCGACGGCCAAGACGATCGACGAGGCCGGGGTTCCCGTCACGAAGGTCGAGGATCTCACCGGTTTTCCCGAGTGCCTGGATGGAAGGGTCAAGACCCTCCACCCGAAGATCCATGCCGGGATCCTCGCCGACCGTCGCCTCCCCGATCACGTCGCCCAGTTGGCCGAACTCGGCATTGAGCCCTTCGACCTAGTCGTCTCCAACCTCTATCCCTTCGCCTCGACCGTCGCGTCGGGTGCGTCTCCGGACGAGGTCATCGAGCAGATCGACATCGGCGGGCCGTCCTTGACTCGTGCCGCGGCGAAGAACCATCCGAGCGTGGCCATCGTCGTCGATCCGTCCGACTATGAG
>CAYTLH010000127.1:0-6714 GCA_964438525.1 uncultured Demequinaceae bacterium
CGAGGCCGGCCGCGCCATGGTGGCGGCCAAGCGCCTGCAGGCGAAACTCGACAGGGTGCGCGACTACGACGGTCACGAGATCGTGACGCGCGTAAGCATCGGCATCGCCTCCAGCGCCGTGGAGTACGCCAATGCCGAGGACGTCCTGCGGGACGCCGACGCCGCGATGTATCGCGCCAAGTCGTCCGAACCGGGGACGGTGGCGTTCTTCGACGCCCCGATGCACGAGAGCGCCGTACGACGAGCGGAGCTGGCCAAGGACGTCCTTCGGGCGCTTCAGACAGACCAATTCGAGGTGCATTACCAGCCGATCGTCAACCTGGCCACCGGCCAAACGGATCGATTCGAGGCGCTGGTGCGCTGGCGCCATCCCGACCGTGGGTTGATCGAGCCGTCCGAGTTCCTCGGGGACATCGAAGAGACCTCGCTCATCATCCAATTGGGCCACCGCGTCCTGGACGATGTCTGCGGTCAGATGGCCGAGTGGGGGTCTCGGGTCGCCAATGTGAGCATCAACATCTCGGACAAGGAGTTTTGGAGCCAGGACCTCCTGTCTCACGTGCTCGCCACGCTGGAACGCAACAACCTCGCTCCGGATCTCCTGACGCTCGAGATCACCGAAAGCGTGCTGATGCGCCGCCCCGAACAGGCGCTGCGCATCATGCAAAAGCTCCACGATGCCGGTATTCGGCTTCACATCGACCAGTTTGGGACCGGCTTCTCCTCGCTCGAGACCCTGCACCGCTTTCCGGTGGAGGCATTCAAGATCGACCGGTCGTTCATTCAGACCCTCACCAGTACGGGGGACAGCGCCGAGTTGATCTCCTCCCTGGTAAAGCTGGGCAAGGCTCTGGGACTATCCGTCGTGGCGGAGGGCGTCGAGACCGAGGAGCAGTTGGAATACCTGCAGAAGTTGGGTTGCGCGACCGGCCAGGGCTTCCTGTTCATGCCCGCGGTCACGGCGGAGCGGGCCGGGGAGTTGCTGGGACATCCCCTGCGTGCGGAAGACGCCGTCTAGTCCATCTGGCCAGAGACGGGCTCGCGGATTCGGAGGCGGCGAATCGCCGCCCATGCGTCACATGCCATCGACACGGACTCACGGTCTGCGGCATAGTGGCAACATAGACGCACCAACCGAAGTCCCAGGAGTCTGTGCGGTTGCAGGGAAGGCGCACCATGACGGGCAGTCCATCCGCTGAGAGCGACCGACCATGCCTCGCCCGCTGACGGCGCTGGTTCTGACTCCCAACCTCGGCGGGGAATTTTACGGGGACGTCCTCACCGGCCTGGCCCGGGAGTTTGTCGAAGCGGAGGGACGCTTGGTGGTCGTGCAGACCCTTGTGGGGTTCGCACCCCGGGAACAGGTCGGTACCCCGAGCGATTTCTCGACGCCGGTCGGTTGGTCAGCAGTGGATGGAGTCGTGTCGTTGACGTTGGCCGTGGGCGAGGACTATCTCAGGCTACTCCGCGACAGGGGAAAGCCGGTTGTGCTCCTCTCCAGCACCCAGACGGACAGCTTCCAGGCCCCGGTCGCTCGGCCGGACAACCACGAGGGAACCGTCGCCGCGGTCGACCACCTCATCGAGCACGGTCATACGAGGATCGGATTCGTGGGCAACCTCGCCCAGCGGGACATCCGCGACCGCTTCAGCGGTTACCGACAGGCGCTCGAAAGTCACGGCCTCACGGCCGATCCCGCGCTCATGTTCTCGGTGCCCGACAACTCCGCAAAGGCCGGCGAGATCGCGGCCCGTGGCATCCTCGACGCTGCCCAGCGTCCGACGGCTCTCATGGTGGGCACCGACCGTAACGCGATCGGCGTCATGGGTGCGTTGGCGGATGCCGGTGTATCCGTCCCGGGTGAGGTCGCGATCGTGGCGTTCGACAACATCGCGGCCGGGACCTATAGCATCCCAGGGCTTTCGAGCGTCGACCCACGCTTCGATGAGGTCGGGGCGCTCGCCGGCCGAATCCTCCTGGGGAAGATTCGGGGCGATGAGACTCCGGACACCACCGTCACCCCGGGATCGGCGACCCTCGTGGTGCGGGAATCGTGCGGCTGCGACAGCGACACCGAAGGCCGCCCGAAGGACGACGTCGTCGCGTGGTCAGAGGCGTCGGCGGACCAGCTGCGCCACGAGCTTCAGGGGGTGCTCGAGGGGGCCCTGCGCACCGGGGACGAGGCCCTCGACAGTCGGACGCGAGAGACGGTCGAGGCGACCGTTCGCGAGGCCGTGCGTCTGCTCGAACCGGGAGCCGAGGCGACGAACGCACAGGTATCGGCCTTCGCGACGTCGCTCAGACGACTCACCTCCAGCACGGACACGCTGCGTCGCTTTTCGGACGCCTTGATGGACTCCGCGCAGCGAGTGGAGGCCTCGACCGAGCCGACGGCCTCCGAGACCTCCATGTCGACCAAAGTGGCCGCCGCGTTGTGGAAGGTGCAGGCCGGCTCGTTCCTCCACCAGACGGAAATGACGGATGCCGCGATCGCCGAGCAGTACGTCATCGACGCGGGGCTGCTCGAGACCGGCGGCTCCGACCCCCGTGACCTCCGCTGGCTCAACGGCACCAGCGTCAAGCTGGGGGCCCTCGCCTTGTGGGAGGACGGCCCGTCGTCGGGAACGATGAAGATCGTCGGAGCATACGACCCCACCGGGGCGATGAAGAGCCTCATCGGCACCGTGTTGCCGTGCGAGGATTTCCCCCCGGAGCCCTTTGTAGCCGCGGGGGCGGCGACGGGCCGCGAGGTGTGCTACGTCGTGCCCGTCAGCACCCGGGCGAAGAATTGGGGCCTGCTGTCCGTGGTGGGGGAGATCGATGCGACCACCGAGCGGGAAGCCCATCAACACTGGGCGGCGCTTCTGTGCGCAGCCCTCGAGTCCCAGCATCGGCAGGAGGCGGTGCGCCAGAGCGCGCTGTACGACAACCTCACCGGGTTGCCGAATCGCTACTCCTTCGTCAAGCAGCTCGAGCACGTCCTCGCGCATTGGAAACGATCCCGGACCCCGTTCTCCGTGCTCTTCCTCGACCTGGACGGGTTCAAACTCATCAACGATTCCCTTGGGCATCAGATGGGGGACCGGGTGCTGAAGGCGGTCGGAGACGAGATCGCACGCGGGTTGCGCGAGGTGGACACGGCGGCACGCTTCGGAGGGGACGAGTTCGTGATCCTGCTGCCCGATACCGAGCCCGGCCCCGCGATGGTGGCCGCCAAGAGGCTTCAGGCCATGCTCGACAAGGTGCGCAACTTCGACGGCCACGAGATCGTGACGAGGGCGAGCATCGGGATTGCGTCCAGCGCCGTCGAGTACACCTCGGCCGAGGAGATCCTTCGCGACGCCGACGCCGCCATGTACCGCGCGAAATCGGTGGAACCGGGATCGGTGGCGTACTTCGACGCTCCGATGCACGAGAAGGCGGTGCGTCGGGCGGCCTTGGCCAAGGACATCCTTTTCGCGCTCCAGGGGGACCAGTTCGAGGTTCATTATCAGCCGATCGTCAATCTGGCTTCCGGCCTCACGGATCGCTTCGAGGCGCTCGTGCGCTGGCGCCACCCCGAGCGCGGACTGATCGAGCCCGGCGAATTCCTGCCCGAGATCGAGGAGACCTCGCTCATCATCCAGCTGGGCCACCGGGTCCTGGATGAGGTCTGCCACCAGTTGACCGAGTGGGGGGACCGAATCGCCAACGTGAGCATCAACGTCTCGGACAAGGAGTTCTGGAGCCAGGATCTTCTGTCCCACGTGCTCACGACCCTGCACAGCCACGACCTCGCCCCGGACCTCCTCACGCTCGAGATCACCGAGGGTGTGCTGATGCGCCGCCCCGAGGTGGCCCTGCGCATCATGCACAAGCTGCACAAGGCGGGGCTTCGGCTTCACATCGACGACTTCGGGACCGGATACTCCTCGCTCCAGACTCTGCACCGGTTCCCGGTGGAGGCGTTCAAGATCGATCGGTCCTTCATCCAGACCCTCACCAGCGAGGACAAGAGCGCCGAGTTGATTTCCTCGTTGGTGAACTTGGGGAAGGCGCTCGATCTTTCCGTGGTCGCGGAGGGCGTCGAGACCGAGGAGCAGCTGGAGTTCCTCAAGGGGCTCGGCTGCGCGACCGTTCAGGGGTACTTGTTCATGCCCGCGGTCACCGCGGAGACGGCGGGGGAGTTGCTGGGAAAGTCTCTGCGCGAAATGGACGCAGACTGAATCCACCTGGCGGCGGGCCATGACCATGTGATCGATGTCGGAGCGAATGAAGACTCCTCGTTTGCCAGCCTCAAGGGATCTTTACAGGCGCTACGCACCGAGCGTGGCTTCCGGTTAGATGGTCATCTTCCATGTGTCAAGACCAGAGAAGTTGATGAACATCCTTTACATTCCTTGGCCAAAAGTGGGGCTGTTTCCGTATCGCCAGGAATCGTCTTCTTCCTCCTCGAGCTCAGAGTCGCCCCCGTCGCCCGAAAGGGGCTCAGAACTTCCTGAACCCAAGCTCATGAGCCAGACCAGCAAGTAGAACGGCCACGCCACGATGATGTGTACCCAGACCCTACGGTCTACAAAGACGCTCTCGTCTTCCACGAGTGACCAGTTGGCGCAAGTAATGAATACCGAGGGCCACAATAGTGTTACCAAGGATTCATGTCCCACGAGCACAAGGGCACTCAAAGATATCGGCACCACGACCGTGAGCAGGGCAATCCAGAGAACTAAAGCCCAATCACTCCCAACCTTTTCCACAAGAATGATGGATATGGCGATTGTGATCACTAGAACGATGAACACTGACTGCCACGGCACACTAACCGCAGACTCAAAAGCAGCCATGTTTCCAGTCGCCTTGCCAATCATGATTCTTCACTGACGTGATCCCTACTCCTGGTCCACGTGTGTGAGAGTCGGGGTGCTGAGGTCAGAGTATCGGACGACGGTTGGGTTCTGCTTGTCGAGGCGGATGTGGGGGTGGTTGTGGTTGTCGATCCCGTCTCCGATGACGACACGGGCTCTGGAGTGTCAAGAGTCGTCATCGCATCGCCGTTTGCTGGTAACGCGTCGTGTTACAGGACGTTGAGTTTTCAGTGGCTACTCGTGTGGCGTCGTACTCCTAGACCGGTAGACGCGAGGGGAGCGCGTCATCGGGCGCCTCGCCGAACGTTTCCGTGAGGTCGCGCGGTGAAAATGCCGTGCGCGTAGGCCAGGCTCCTGTAATCCGGTCCATGCGGAACCACCGGCCGCTGTCGCGGAGGTGGCACCATGCCAGCACGTACCAGAGGCCGCCGGTTCGCGCGAACGCCATGGGTTCGATGGTTCGCTCGGTCTCCGTGCCGGACGCGTCCGCATACGTGATGCGTACTTGGGTGAGGGTGCGAAGCGCGTCGTCGAGCACGCTGGCGCTGATGGGGCGGGACTCGGCTGCGTCGCGCCGCATCCATACGCGCTCGGCGGTGGATGTGGCGAGCTCGCGTTGATCGGGCGACATGGCAGAGACAAGTTTGGTGAGCGCAGACCTGCCTTCGATACTAAACGGCATCTGTGGTTCCGCGGCGAGCGCGATGGAGATCGCGGCGGCCTCTCCGGCCGTGAGCGGCACGGGCGATACGTACGTGGCAGGCAGCATCCGATACCCGCCACTCCGGCCGTCGAACGATACAAGCGGAATACCAGATGCGAAAAGCGCCGCCATATCGCGCTTGATGGTGCGAGTCGAGACCTCGAACTTACGCGCGAGCCACGACGTGGTGCGACCCTCGGATCCGGAGGCTCGCAAGGTCTCGGTGATGGCGAACATGCGCTCCGTGCGGTTCACTACATCACCCTAGAAACGGTGACAATACGGTGTCAAGGAGCAGTCGTAGCGTGAGAGCACCAACGACGAAAGGTCATGATCATGGCTCACGTAGTTCTTTTCCACTCGGCGCTTGGCAAGACTCAACACGTCGAGGACTGGGCGAAGGCGATCGAGGCCGTTGGCCACAAAGTCACAATTCCGGATCTGTTCGATGGTGAGACATTCGCTGACCTCGCAGACGGCGTCGTCAAGCGTGACGAGATTGGCATTCCGGAGCTGTCGCAGCGCGCGTTTTCTGCGGTGGCGGAACTGCCGGAGGACGTCGTCTACGCTGGCTTTTCGATGGGCGCGGCGTCAGCTCAGGCGCTCGCGTTTATCCGACCGGGCGCGCGCGGCGCGATCCTCATGCACGCGTGCCTGCATCCGCAGATACTCGGTATCGACGCGTGGCCAGCGAGGCTCGTGGTTGACGTCCACTGGGCGACGGGTGACCCGTGGGTCGAATACAGCGCGATCGACGCGCTTGAGGAGATCGCACCGAAAGGCTCACTACGGCGACATGAGTACACGGGGGACGCGCACCTTTTCGGGTTCGAGGGCAACCCGGAATACGTGGAGGAGCACGCGACGCGCATGCGAGCCAGCGTGCTGGAGACTCTAGCTGTACTCGACTCGGCTTGAGACGAAAGTGGACATTGAGTCAACACCGATCAGGGTTCGCCCTCAGAGAGGACGTTGAGCAAAGGATTCCCTTCCTTCCCCGTAACTTGGTCTTGAAGAGTCCGCTCATCCAACGTAACTAGTCTCATTTTGCTGGTAACACTTCGTGTTGCAGGACGTTGAGTTGCCGGCAGTTGCCTGGAATTCTCGCTCGGGGGCGTTCCGGCAGTTCAGGCCGGAACACGGAAGTCCGGAGGCTGTTTCACATTG